>CAZXHW010000114.1:0-13560 GCA_964639915.1 uncultured Heliomicrobium sp. | reverse complement strand
CTTGCCTAGCTCTTTCTGTGCGCCCAGCACTTGGCATGCTTCAGGCTCCTCCGTTTCGGCGCCCAAGCCATTGGCTGACAGTGCGAACCATTGTTTGCCGTTGGTTTCCCGCTGACTCCCAATCAATACGCGGATTTCCGAGCCTTGCTGGCAAACGGTTTTGACGAACTTGTCTTCGTCAGCCAACAGCACTTCCAAGCCTTCAATCTTATCGGCGAGTTTGTAACGTAGCCGGAACCCGTCAGAGTTTTCCAGCCGCGAAAATAGGTCGAAAAGTTGCTGGTAGACAGTCTTTTTCCGATTGCCACGCATCGTGGCAGGTTCAGCCAAAACGCGTCGCCCACCGCTGGCTTTCAAGTGAACAAGCTCGGCAACAGGAGAGCCAGCTTCTCTTGGAGGATGGATCAGCGGCGGCAGATTATCGAAATCTGTTGCCTCAAATAGCTCACGGACTTCGGCGAATTCGTCATTGGTTAGTTCGCGGAACTCTTCGCGTGAATCGTCTTTGGATTTGATGATGATGGCTTTGCCGCGACGAAAACGAATTCTTACAGCGCGTTGACGTAAAGGAATTATGCTCGCTTCCAACGCAAAAATTTCATCTGCGCCGGTCGGCAGCCTAACTTCTTCGCGCAAGCTTTCTTCCCATTTGAGAGTTCGTTCGACACGTTTGTGAGTGAAGGGCGCGCCTAAAATTAAGGCTTCATTTGGATGAGCAGCCAAAACTATCTTGCGAGCTTTGGCGCTGTCCTCGCTTTCCAGGTACAGATCAACCGCTTTTCTCAATAGCGAGTTGTCTTTTACGGCGTACAGCGCGCCGACGGTTTCAACCGGCAAGGCTTCGCGTAACAGGCGCGCACAAGCCAGCAAGGCCGTTTGCGCTTCGCGGTCTTTGCCACGCAGGATTTCTTTTTCAATGTCTTGATCCCCAAGCAGCGCCGCAGCAATTCCGGCAGCGCGTCCGCTGGATCTGGTCAAAGCTTGCAACTCTATGCCCGCGCTGGCGCGAAACTTTTCCCGATGCCGCAATGCCTGACCGATGGCTCTGTGATCAGCGGTTCCGTCGGCGATTCGCTCCGCGATGTTTTGAAAAGCCGCCGGAGCCGGCCAGCGTTGAACAATTAATAGCAGGTTGTTGGCCAGAGTTGGATTAGTCGGCCGCAGGGCTTTGGCTCGTTCAATCAAGGTCGGTACAAGATGAATTGGTGCGTCTCTTTCTCCGCTGAGTTCAGAGCCAATGAGGCATTCAAAAGAATCGTCGCCTCCGCTGAAACTGTAATATAGCCCATTGCCACTTGCTGCGAGCGTTACATCCACCACTCGCTGAATTTTTGAAGCGTAAAGTTCCACATAGGCCAATTTTTCGGCATCGCTCACTGCATCGCATTTCACCAAGGCTTGGGCAAACGCATGTTTCCAACCGGGTGCTGCCTTCAGACTCGCCTTTCGAAGCGCCGGGCCAGCTTCAGGCACGGGATAATTTCCCAAACCCAAAACCACAAATGATTTCAGATCATGTTTGTCACCTTCCAGAATCTCAATCAGATAGGGAATTGCTTCAGGAAGCTGAACAATTCTCGCAAGTAATCCTTCACGTTCGGATTTGAGCTTGTCAGGTCCCCAGCTTGCGTCAGTCAGCCACGGAAGCAGAGGCAACAAAGACTCTTTGCGCGGTTGCTTCCGGTTAACCTGCATCAACGCATAAACCGCTGCGTCGTGAATTTTGCGATTCGAATTGCCGATCAACTGCGCAACGACGGGAATCCATTTGTCAGAGTTTTCGTAAAGCGGAATTGCAAGTTGCGCATTTGATTCCTGGCTGTCTTTGATTTCTATCAGTTCTTCGTCGCTGAACAGCGATAGATAAAACTGCTCACGTCCCGGCCAGTGAGTTTTCAGCAAAGCGTTTCTGGCTTCGCGCCGAGCGGCTTCCGCAGCTTCTTTGTTATTGGCGATTTGCAGCAAGCGTTCCAGCAAAGGGGATTGTTGCGAAGCGTCTGCCGTTTCAACTGCATGTTTGAATTGCAGCCCCAGTGACTTTGCCACCAGATGGGGCGAATCCGACGCCGCTTGTTTATCCAGCAGCGGTTTGGCCTTTTCCCAATCCAGTTGCATCAAAGATTCCAGCGCACCTTCGATGTCTACAGTGACAACGCCCGAATTGCCGATTGCGCTGGCTTTCGTTTGAAGTATCTTGCTGGCTTCAGCAAACAATTCGTCGCGAAAATGCTGGCTGCGTTTCATCAGCCAATCCCGCACAGGCCATTGCCAGAAAAGCTCGTCCGTATCTTCACGGCGGATTCCACTGACGGTGCCGATGCCCCATTCCACATTCAATTTTGGCCGAGCATCCAGAATGGCTTTGATGCGGTTGTGCGCTTCGGGCGTATCCGGCATTAGGCCGATCAGTTTCGGCAAGATTTCTGAATCCTCTTCAGCCGCTTCCAGAAGTCGCTGGCGAATTTTGTCGCTCGGCAAGCTGCGTTCAGGCGATGAGGCTGGACGCGACCAGTATTTCACCAGCAACTCAATCGGCGCGTCTTCGTCAGGAATTGGCGGCGGATTTTCGCGCTCCCACGGATCTTCGTAATCGTAGGCGGAATCCGGCAACGGCGCAGCCATTTCCAACAGCTTCGCAATCGGATCGTTCAGAAGTGGGCTGACTGGCTGTTGCGCTTGCGAACTGAAGACAAGCAACGAAATGGCAAACGCGATGATTACCAAAAGGCATTTACGAAGATTGAGCATAGGCAAATCCTTCATCCGAAGGCGTTACTCAAAAACTTATTTGGCACCGAGTTTGGCCAATCGTTGCCGAATATCATTCATTGTTTGGTCGTCGCGACGGTACTCTTCTTCCAGAAACTTCAGCAGTTTTTGATACGCCGCAATGGCTTGCTGGCGCTGGCCGCTTTGTTCGGCATTTCTGGCAGCATCCAGGAGCGAGTTGTATTCGACGCCGTTCGGATTGGCAATGTAAAAACAGATGCTGGCGGCGCGCAGGATAACGGCTTCGCGGGCTTTGGGGTCTTGAACAGCGCGGCCCTTGAAGCGTTTCAGTTCCAGCATCGCGTCGTCAATGTGCGTTTGGCCGGCGTTGTTGGCTGTCGTCTTGAGGACGTTTTCACGCAACGCCATCAGCAAACGCAACCATTCCGAAGTTTCGTCGGCATCGTAACTGGGCTGCTGAGCGCGTTCAATTTTGCCAGGCGTATTGGCAATCTCTGCAATCAGCTTGGCCAGCATCGCCGGATGCTTTTCCAGGGCAGAGAAATTGATGCGAGCGGACACGTCGGCTTTGGAATGATAGGCGTAATGCATGCCGTTCGTGATGGTGACGGCGGGAACTTGCCCCAGCTTGAAGCGAAAATGTTCCGTGCCAATAAACCGCGTCACATCATCACCGAACATGGTCAACGAAGCGCCGCCGCGTTTCTGCTTCGTGACTGCTTCGGCAAGCTGCGGCGAAAATTCAGCTCCGATGATAAACAGCGTTTCGTACATATGCTCGCCGAAGCCCCCACCAAACCCGGTCAAGTTGATAGCCGCAACGGTCTTGTCCAGCGGAACCAGTGGACGCTCGGCATAAAGTTTCGCGCCAGAGTTGTTCTGTTCGCCTCCGTCAAAGGCAATGAACAAAACGCTGCGTTGCGGCGGGCTTTTCACCAGCAGTTTGGCGACTTCGATCATCACGGCGACGCTTGCGGCATTATCCATCGCTCCGGCAAACGCGCCGCCGAACCCGTCGTAATGCGCGCTGACAAGAACGAATTCGTCTTTGCGCTCTCTGCCTTCGACCAAAGCGGCGACGTTTGGCGCTGCGCCGGGCAACAGCTTCAACCCAGCGTCGCGAAACTGGCTGGCGATGAAATCGGCTGCTTTTTGGGCACCTTCACTTTTTGAAGCGCGGCCAGCAAATTCGGCAGACGCCAGCTTTCGCGTAATCGTTTCAATGCTGGACACTTGCGCCTGTACGAATGCCAAGTTGGCAGTAAGCAAAGGGATCGCCAAAAGCATTTTGAAAATCATAAATCCTTCGTGTTTCTTTGTGTGATTTCGTGGGAGAAGTTTTTCGCTCATCAAAAAAACGTATGGTACAGATCAATGACGTCGTAATCATCATTAACCACCGGAATCGCTCGCCACTTGTCGAACGCCAGGCATGGGTGCGAAATCCCGCAACAAACCAGATCGCCAATCTGCAAATGCTCTTCGCCGCTCAAATCCAAGTAAGCATGCTGATCGTTTAGGTTGACGACTTTCGTGTTTGCCATGGATCGGGCTGCGTTCAAGCGTTCACCTTCGGAAAGCGTAAACAACGGCTTTGGCATGTCGGCGCAGTACGCGCAATCGCGTTTGCCGAACGTCAGGTACGCGCGACGTGCTTCGGGAATGGATTGCACATAAGACCACAGCTCCATCGCGGGTTTGAATTCAGGAATCGTGCCGCCGGATCGTTCCAGTGCCGCCGCCTGCTTGCGGTCGTACATTCCGTGATCGTGCGTGACATAACAACCGCTGCGAACGACGACGCGGAAGTTTTCCGTCAGCGGTTTGGCCACGTGATGCACGCGATCCAGAAAGGCGCTGCCGCCGACGCTGAACAGCGGCAATTCAGTGCCAGACCAATTCTGGCGCAGGGTTTTGGCCAATCCTTCCAAGCCATGCAGGAAATCACCAACAATTTGCGCTTCTTCGTCACGAGTCGAAGCGCTGGCTAGCCCTTCGAAGGCTTCGACGCCGCAAACGTTGAGCAATGGCTGGTTGCTGGCTTCGGCAAACACGTGCAGACCGGCTTCTTCGGAACGCACGCCGGTTCGCCATCCGTTGCGTCCCCATTCGACCAAGACGTTGATCGGTCGAGTCGCGCCGTACCGCTTTAACCCTTCAGCCAGATGTTTGACGCCGGCCACACTGTCAATCAAACAGTAAAACTCAACGAAGCCATAGCTATTGATCGCTGCCGCCAGCGAACGCAAGTTCGATGCGCCGACAATTTGATTGGCGATCACGATTCGTTTGATGCCGAAATTCAAACAGACCAGCGCCTGCGAAACCGAGGCCACGGTCATCGCCCAGGCTCCGTGATCGAACTGGCGGGCGAAAATCTGCGGACACATTGTCGTTTTTCCGTGCGGAGCCAGCAGGAAATTATTTGCTTCGCACCAGGTCGCCATCGCTCGCAAATTGTGGTCAAGCGCCGATTCTTTCAGGACCATCAACGGAAACGGCAAATCGCCCTTCAGCACGTTCCAGCGATTGGTGGCAATTTCGGCAGAAGAGACTTGAGCGCCATACGGCAGCCCTTTGGTGGAGTGATTGAGTAAAAATTGATTGAGTTGGGTCATAATTTTTCCTTTGAGGAATCGCATGGAAACGATAGGCGGTGTTGCGCGAACTGTCCAGCTTGCGACGAGTGACGACGCAAGCTGGACAGTTCGCGCATCGCTGGTGTAAACCACTTCCATAAGTCCAACTCAACCCGAAACCGACGAAAAAAGGAGGACCGCATCATGAGGACTGCAACAAGAATGTTGATGGGCATTATGCTTGCGCTTTCGGTGTTGATTCACGGCCAGTCTCAAACACAAAAACCTTTGTCGTCCAATGACGAACGCTGGCAATCTATTTTTGACGGCAAGACATTGAGCGGCTGGAAGCCTTCCGCCCCAGGATTTTTTACCGTCGAAGACGGAGCCATCACTGGTCGAGCTACGCGCAAACAAACCGAATCACCGGTGTTCATTGTCTGGGGAGGCGGCAAGGTCAAAGATTTTCGGTTACGGTTTCGGTGCCGGTTGAACAACATGATGGATCACGCCAAGATTCATTTTCGCGCTCAGGTAAGCGCAAAAGACATCACTGACAGCTATCATGCAGATTTTTCCGGGTTCTTTGAAGGACTGAAAGAGACTAGTCAGCCAGACAAATATCCTCACGGAAGATTGGCTGCCTCTGGCGAAAGTAACTTGCTCAAAGATGATAGCGACTTGGTCGAAACTCGTTTGGGCGACAATTTGTTTGAGTGGGATAAAGTCAAAAACTGGACTGATTACGAAATCCGAGCCATCGGCGGACACATCGTCATTGAAATCGGCGGCAAGAAAGTTTCCGAATTCATAGACCAACGCAAGGAGAGACGTTCTCAATCAGGCGCTATTGCCATTTCTCTCCATGCTTTTGGCGATATGGAGTTTCAGATCAAAGATATTGAATTGAACGTCCTGCGCCAACAATCCGAAGACGCGGAAACGACTTTGGCCAACAAGACGATCGTTACTATTGAGGAGATATACAAAGAACTGAATTCCAACTCGCCTGAAAAGGCTCTTGAATTACTTAAGCAAAATCCTTTGCTGATCAGTTCCCAAAATGGCTCGAAGGAGACGCCGCTTCACGTTGCTGCATTACGCGGACATAAGGACGTTGTTGTCTGGCTTGTAGCCAATGGCGCGGAATTGAACCCGGTTGCTTACAACGGCTTTACTCCGCTGCATATTGTCAAAACCGCAGATGTCGCGCGCATCCTTATCAAAGCGGGGGGCAACCTAAGCGCCTTGGATAATTGGGAACTCACGCCGTTGCGTCACGCCGCACAAGATAAGAACCTTGAAGTGATGGCAGCAATTCTCGAATCCGGCTACAGGATGGATTTGATCTCGGCGATTTATCTTGGCGATAGTGAGCTTGTCGCCAAACTGATTCAAGAAGATTCGAAGTCAGTCAACCGTCTGGCAAACGGCACAGAAGGTCGAAAAGAAAACAGCTCGGGTAACTGGTCGCCGCTGATGATTGCAGTCTGGAAAAAAGACAAAAAGATTGTGCAAATGTTGTTGGATGCGGGAGCAGACGTGAATGACAAAACTTATCTGGTGGCATCCACGGGGCCACCGCGATGTCTGGCAATCACTCCGCTGACCAATGCGCTAACTTTCAGAGATACAGAGATGATTAAGCTGCTGCTTCGTCAGGGGGCAAGTACAGACATTGATTGCTTGACTCAACAGACTTTGATGCAACATGTGCGAGCTAATGCCGACTACTACTCAAAAGAAATTCTCGCTTTACTAGAAAAGGAATGGCCGAAGAAGAACTGATCGAAAGAAAAGAATGAAAAGGGTTTTTGTTTTAATAATTTGGACAGTATTGGTTTTGGTTGTGGCAACGTTCAGTGTCGGCTGCGATAAGCCGTCGCCTGCGGAATCGCAACCGCATCAAGCTGGTCACCATTCGCCGGTTTCATCTGCCGCATCTTCGGATCAGTCCGGTTTTTCAGCCGCAGGCGTCAACAAAACCGCTGCGCCCGGGGCGGCTCCGGCTGGGATGATCTGGATTCCTGGAGGAACGTTTCGCATGGGCTGCGACGATTGCAATATGCCGGATGCTGAACCGGTTCATCTGGTGACGGTGGATGGATACTGGATTGACGAAACGCCGGTGACAAACAAACAGTTTGCCGAATTTGTTAAAGCCACCGGCTATGTGACCATCGCAGAAATCAAACCCAAAGCCGAAGATTATCCCGGTGCGAAACCTGAAATGTTGGTTGCTGGATCGGTTTGTTTTGCGCAGCCGGACAAGCCTGTGCCGCTGGATATGCCTTACCTCTGGTGGAAGTACCAGCCAGGTGCGAGCTGGAAACATCCCGATGGACCGGGCACGGATATCAAAGGCCGCGAAGATCATCCGGCGGTTCACATCGCCTGGGACGACGCTGTGGCCTATGCAAAATGGGCAGGGAAGCGGTTGCCAACCGAAGCTGAATTTGAATTTGCCGCGCGCGGAGGGATGGACGGCAAAATGTTCGCCTGGGGCAATGAACTAAAACCCGGCGGCAAATGGGTGGCCAACATCTGGCAAGGGCAGTTTCCAAACGACAACAAGGCCGAAGATGGCTATCGCGGAACTTCACCAGTCAAAGCGTTTCCGCCAAACGCGTTTGGACTGTATGACGTTGGCGGCAACGTTTGGCAATGGTGCGCGGATTGGTATCGCCCGGATTATTTTGAAAAGCTGGCGGCGGTTGGAACGGCGCGAAATCCCCAAGGGCCGCCAGACAGTTTCGATCCGCGAGAGCCTGGAATTCCCAAGCGCGTGCAAAAAAGCGGATCGTTTATGTGCAGCGATCAATACTGCGCCCGGTATCACGTTGGCAGCCGCGGCAAAGGCGCCACCGACAGCGGCGGATCGCACATCGGGTTTCGTTGTGTGAAGTCAGCTTGAATTGAAACAAGTGAAAAATAGACAGGATTTACAAGATTGTTCAGGATTTACTTCTTCACGATAAAAAGCATCTTGTTGAATCCTGTAAATCCTGTCAAAAAAATGTCTTCTGATTTCGTGAAATCCGTAATGAGCTACAACCAAAGGCATCGGCGAAAATTTATTGCTCAATTGAGCACCGCCGGTTTTGCGTTTGCTTTGCCGCAAGTTCGTAAGACCGGCATTCAACCGAAACTGGACTTGCCAAACGGTTTGGCGCTGAACGCCAAAGGCGAGCTTTTTATTTCGGACATCGGCGCTCATCAGGTTTTCAAGCTCGACGGGCGAGGCCGGTTGGTTGTGATTTCCGGAACGGGCGAAAGCGGCTTCAGCGGTGAAGGCGGTCAGGCTGCAAAAGCACAGCTTCATGCGCCGCACGATCTGGCGTTTGACGCTGAAGGCAATTTGTTCATCGCCGACACGGGCAATCAGCGGATTCGGCGGATTGACCGGCAAGGTGTTATCACAACCATCGCCGGAAATGGCCAAGCTGAATTGGCTGGCGATGGCGCAGCGGCAACAGCGGCTTCGCTAAATAATCCGCAAAGCATTGCGTTCGACGCCGAAGAGCGCTTATTGATCGCCGACACCTACAACCACGTGGTTCGCCGAATTGATCGCAGCGGAATAATCACAACGATTGCCGGAACGGTTCCCGGTTTTGGCGGTGACGGCGGCCCGGCAACAAAAGCGCAGATCAATTTGACGATGGCCGTGGCCGTTGGCCCGGACGGCAGCATTTTCATCAGCGACGCCGCCAACAGCCGCATCCGCCAAATCACGCCGGACGGGCGCATTCAAACGATTGCCGGATTCGGCCCGGCTCAGGATACTTACGGCGGAGGTTACGCGGGCGATGGCGGACCGGCGGCAAAAGCCAAGCTTTTTTCCGCGACAGATCTGAAGTTTGATGCAGCGGGCAATTTGTTTATTTGTGACAGCGGCAACCATCGAATCCGCGTGATTCGCAACGGCGTCATTTCCACGGTTGTAGGATCAGGCCGGTTGGGTTCCGGTGGCGACGGCGGCGAAGCGACAAAGGCTGAACTGTACACGCCGCAAAAAATTGCCCTTGCCAAAGATGGCAGCATTTTGATCGCCGACCGCGCCAATCATCGAATCCGAAAAGTAGACGCCAAGGGATTGATCCATACCATTGCGGGCGAATCTGAGATTAAACACTGAGGAGGTCGAGCAAGTGCCAGGTACAAATTTTGCCAGGAACGTTCGTCACTTGATTTGTCTGGTGATAGTTTTCGTTACAGCCATTTCTTCCACCTCTGGCCATTCGGTGACGATTCAATCGAAAGATAAGTCTGTTTTTCCAGCCAAAGAATGGGAGCGAATTGAAAAGCCTGAATCGGTTGGATATTCATCGGCGCGGTTACAGGCGTTGCGTGGCTGGGTGCAATCGCTGGATACCACAGCGATGATGGTTTCGGTTGGCGGTCGCACGTTGTTTGAATATGGCGACCTGACGCATCAAAGCTATCTGGCTTCGGTTCGCAAAAGCGTTCTGGCGATCTTGTACGGCAAATACGTTGAAAACGGCACGATCAATCTGGACAAAACGCTGCGCGAACTGGAATTCACAGATGTTGGCGGTCTGACTCCACAGGAACTGGAAGCCAAGATTGAACATTTGGTAACAGCGCGTTCCGGCGTTTACCATCTGGCTTCGAATCCCGGCGACAGCACGGACAGCGCGCCGCCGCGCAGTTCGCAGCGTCCGGGAACTTACTTCTTGTACAACAACTGGGACTTCAATGCCGCCGGAGCCGTGTTTGAAAAACTGACCGGGCGCGAGATTTACGACGTGCTGGAAAGCGATCTGGCCAAACCAATCGGCATGCAGGATTTCGACCGTAAACGGCAACAGAAGAGCGGCAACCCGGAACGTTCGCAGCACCGCGCGTATCACATCTGGCTTTCAACGCGGGATATGGCGCGCATAGGTTTGTTGATGCTTCGCGAAGGCAAATGGAACGACCAACAAGTAGTGTCGCGCGAATGGACGCGCCGCATCACCAGCGTGGTAACTCCGCTGAATGAAATGAATCCGCCGAGCTTGCGTTCGCTGGGCAGTGGCGAGCGTTGGGGCTACGGATATATGTGGTGGGTGTGGGATGCGCCGAATTCGCCCGGCGATTTTAGCGGAGCCTTCACGGGAATGGGCGCAGGCGGTCAATACATCACCGTGTTGCCCAGGCTGGATATGGTCATTGCTCACAAAACCGATTTGGATCAAGCTTCGCAACTTGGCCCAAGCGGCAGACGCAGATCGCTGACGCTGACGGAATATGATTCCATCCTGAAAATGTTAATTGCAGCGCGCTGCCCCGGCGGCAGATGCCAATAAGGAAACCAATATGCCGGCTAAGAAAAGCAAAACTGAGCCAACTTCGTTGGGACTGATGGCCAAGATTCAACGCAAAGATCCCAAACTGCCCCGGTTCGTTGTCATTCCAAGCACTCTGATAAATGACTGGGGTGTAACGAAGAACATCGAAGTCATTGGCGAATTGAACGGTGTGGATATGGGGCGGCGTCCCTTGAAGTACTGGGATGAAGAACGCTGGTTTATTCAGATCCCGGAACCGCTTTGCAAAAAAGCGAACGTGGACACAGGCGATATGGTGACAATAACAATGCTAAAAGCTCCTGCCGAATAAATCGGTGCGGAACCGGAAGCGACCGGGTAGCGACGTTTCGACTTATTGGAGGACGCATGCGGCGCAAACACTTCACCAAAATTTTTATCCTTGCTCTTTGGCTAGTTGCAACATTGTGGCTGAGCAACGAATCGCTTCAAGCACAAAAGCCGGAACCAGAAAAAAGCAAGTTTCCAGCGGAGCACAGCGGCGAAAAACTCAGCCCGGCACGACCCGACAAACAAGTCAGCGAATTGACGCGTGATGTGACCGCCAAGCTTCCGCACATCGGTTCAACGATTCAAAACGTCGCAGTTAGGAATTTGATTGACCAGCATCTTTTCGGGGCGATGAAGACCGACAGCGTGCCACACGCTCCGCTGACAAACGATTATGAATTCTGCCGCCGCGTTTATCTTGATCTGATTGGCCGCATTCCTACGCCGGAACAGCTTCAAGCATTTGTCAGCAGCAAAGCAGTCAATAAACGTGAACAGTTGATTGATTCGCTGATTGATAGCGAAGAGTGGGTGCAGCAATGGGGATACTGGTTCGGCGATCTGTTCCGTGTTTGTGGCAACCGCATTGGCAATCCGACGCTGAAACATTTCGACGCCTGGATTCGGCAGTCATTGCGCGAAGACAAAGGCTATGACCGGTTTGTCACAGAAATGCTGACAGCCAATGCGCCAAACACCAACTGGATGCCTGACGCCGCGCCCAGCGGCTTTCTGACCCGTTGGCACGTCACGGGCGCGACGATGTACCACGACAATTACGAAGACACGGCCGATGAAATCATCGTCAATGCTTCGCGGATTTTCTTGGGCATCAATTACCAGTGCATTTCCTGCCACGGCGGCAAAGGCTTTCTGGAAAAAGTCAGCCTGGATTTGACTTCCAAAAAACGCAGCGACTTTTGGGCAATGTCTGCTTTCTTTGGCAAAACACGCGTTCGCGTTGTCACCTATCAAGACCGTTACGCTATCACTGAAGACGGAACTGGCTACAACACCAAAGCCGCGAGTATGGTGCGGTTGCAGCGGGATGGCAGCGGTTCGATTGAGCCGGCTTTCGTTCTGACAGGCGAAAAAGCTGATCCATCAAAACCGCTTCGCCCGCAATTTGCGCGAATGCTGACGCAGCATCCGCAGTTTGCGCGGGCGACAGTGAATCTGATCTGGAAACAGTTTTTCGGCCTCGGCATCGTTGATCCTGTGGATTCGTTTGATATGGCCCGGCAAAACCCGCAAGCCAAATTGCCGGAGCCGTGGACTTGCCAGCCGACAAATGATGATTTGCTGAATGCACTGGCGGCCGATTTTGCCAAGAACCGCTTCAGTCTGAAACAGTTGATGCGGACAATGGGGCGCTCGTCGGCTTATCAATTGTCGTCACGGGTTGATGGCCAATGGAAGGAAAGTTATACGCCGGATTTCGCCCGGCATTACGTTCGCCAACTGACGGCTGAGCAGCTCCACGATGCGATTTGTCAGGCGACGCAAGTCTTTGGCGATTACAAGCGCCGTGACTGGACGTACGAAACGCCGATTGCTCCGGTGAAGTTTTGGACGGAAGCGGCTTCGCCCGAAGACATTGGCAACGGCGAAGCGAAGGGTTTCCTGCGGACGTTTGGGCAGGCCAACCGCGAACAGTTCGACCGTCAACCGGGCGGCTCTGTATTGCAGGCGATGATGTTGATGAACCATCCGTTCGTTACGCGGCGGGTGCAGGCGGCGAACAACAGCCGCGTTGAACAACTGGTGAAGTCGGCAAAGTCCAACGCTGAAATCGTAGAAGAATTGTATTTGGCGACGCTGTCGCGCCACCCGCTGCCGCAGGAAAAACAGCTTGCGTTGACCTGGCTGGATCAAGATCGCAAGCAAGGCGCTGAAGACTTGCATTGGGGCTTGCTGAACAAGCTCGACTTCGTTTTTAACTATTGACGCGTGTAGCGCAGGTTTTCCAACCTGCGCTGGTATCCGCAACTACATTTGGTGATGTACGTCGGGCTTACTTGTGTGAGCATGCGCAGGTTGGAAAACCTGCGCTACATTTTTCAGGAGGAACAATGAAAACTAAATCGTTGATGGTATCCGCTTTGATGCTGGCTGGAGCAATTGCCCTGAGTTCCTGCGCCGCTTCGCCCGCTGGCAACGGTGGTTTGAGCAGTAGTTTGTCGCCTGCTGAGTTTCAAAAGCGGTTTCAGGAAGAATTGATTTCCGCGAAACCCGGCAGCGTGATTGAATTGCCCGAGGGCAAATTCCAATTCGACAAAACACTGTCGCTGACCGCCAACGGTGTCACCATTCGCGGCAAAGGCATGACCAAAACCGTGCTGGCGTTCAAAGGCCAAACCGCCGGTTCCGCCGGAATGCTGGTCAAAGCCAATGACTTCGTGATCGAAGATGTTGCCATCGAAGACGCCGCCGGTGATGGTCTGAAAACCGAAGCCAGCACCAATGTCACGATTCGCCGCGTACGCGTGGAATGGACTGCGGCGCTGAACGAAAAGAATGGGCCGTACGGCATTTATCCTGTCACCAGCAAAAACGTGCTGGTCGAAGATTCTTTTGTGAAAGGCGCAGCCGACGCGGGCTTTTATCTAGGCCAGTCTGAAAACGCCATCATGCGTCGCAACCGCGCC
>CAZXHW010000113.1:0-13567 GCA_964639915.1 uncultured Heliomicrobium sp. | reverse complement strand
AGCTATCTGGTCAAGAGAGGCTTTCTGGACGGCATTCAAGGGGTGATTATTGCCGGGTTTACGGCGTACGGCGTATTTCTACGGTACGCCAAGGTGTGGGAAGCTGGCCAAGATTCAAAAACTCCTCGTTAGTAAGAGAGAATTGAGTAGTTTTCGGTGAAAGGTTTTCGGTGCGAGTTCTTAATTGAATGCTGTAGCAGTCAATTTCCAAAGGAGCCTTATGTATCCCATTTCACTGATTCGCGGCCTGATGACAGTTACATTGTTGTTCCTCTGTTTTTCTCTCACCCAAGCGCAGGAAGCTCTCCTGCCAGTGATCTTCAAATCCGAAGGTAGCCAGATCAGTTTTACCGTAAGAAAAGAATTGCTCCCGGTGGTTTCTCACATCAGTTTGCAAGTATTAACACCGGATGCCAAAACAATCCATGAACAGCTTGGCGCTGCTGACCAACCTCAGGTTTGGGAAGTGAAGGAAATGAGCCGCTATACCGAAGGCGACACTTATCTATATCTGGGCGCTGTCATTCTCAAGCCGCTGAAAGGCGATCCGTGTGTGTTGTTAGGTCAAATTTGGCAATCGGGCAAAAAACTGGAATTTAGATTGATGGCAAAACGCCCAAACAATCTGCCTGGTCTTGCACCTGTAGAATTTTACAAATCTCTGACCGAAATAACGCCGAATAATGGCGCGGCTTGGTTATTTTATGGGTTGGAAATTGTCGAAAAGCATCGAGAAGAGTATGGGATTTCTCCGATATGGCTAACGCCACCTCCGCCACCTATGGCGGCTCCGCCTCCAGCGTTAGCGGGTGCCGCCCTGAAAGAGGTTTCGCTATCGAAAGAAGAGCAAAAGAAGATTGCTGAAGAAGAGAAACATTGGGAATTGGAACGGCAGGCGTTGCTGAACGATTTGAAAATTGCTCGGCCAATGTTTCAGAAGGCCGCTGAATTGGCAGAAGACTGCCAGCTCAAAGACTCCGCGATGACTTATCTGGCGGCGATTGCCAGAGAGCTTGATGAGAGTGAGCAAGAAAAGCAATGGTTGTTGAGACGCATTGATAGTGCCTGTGCGACGAGCAGCATTAAGGCGGAAAGTTATTACGCATTAGGTGCCAAACAGTGGCAGTGCGCTTATGATCTGACCAGCAAATACGCGAATAAAAAAGCCACCGACTACTTTCATTTTCGAACCATTGCGAATCCGGCGGATAAGCAAAAGCTCGACACCTGCATCATCACTGCGGCTGAGTTTCTAGAAAAGGCGCTTGAAGCCGATCCGAATTTCCCGGATGCGATGTTTTATAAGAGTTTGGTTTTCCGCGAGAAGCAGAAAGTCACGGCGAATCTTGCCGAACGAAAGAAGCTTGATCTGGAAGCAAACAAAGCAAGTAATCGAGGGATGGCGTTGATGAAACAACTCGAGCGGCGAAAGTAGCCGTAAGTCAATCGTTATATTTTTTCTGCACCCGGTACCGAGCCAGCACTTCTTCCAGAAAGCCTTCGTAATTGAAGGTCGCGGGATCGTAACCGGGTCGAATTTTTTCCATCAGCGGAACGCTGACGCGCCAGGCCAGCCATTGCCTGGGCTGTTCGGGCAGGTCGTAGCGGCGGCGCAGGAAGTTTTCGACGACGATAATGTCCGCAGCATCCAGCACGCGAACTTCCCCTTGGAAATCCACCGGATCAGCGGTGCGGCGCATGGCGGAATCAATCACTTCGCTTTCAAATACTTCACCAAACGTAGGCGCTTCGGCGCTGCGTTCTTTGACGACGACCGTGTTGGCTACGAAATCACCTAAGCGCTTGGCTTGTTCGCTGGCAAAAGCCGAAACAATCGCGATGGAATAAAAGAAGCCCGGCTGCATGTCCATCAAGCGAATCAAGTTTCGGTTCAACGCCGAAAAGAAGGTAATCGGTCTGCCATCCTGTTGAATCACCCGTAGCTTCAACCAGCGTTTGCCCGGCGTCTGGCCATTCCAAATCGTTTCGAAAAACACAAAGTAGCCAAAAAAGAGAACAAACCCGACCAAAATCGCCAGCGCAATAATCCACAAACTGCCCTGGCTGAATCCTTCCACGACTTTGTCGCTGACCCTTCGCGCCCCGCTGCTGAACCGCAGCGCCAGAAAACCGGTCAGCGCAATCGCCAGAATCTGAATCGCGTGGTCAATCGCGCAGGCAATAAACCGATTTCCCATCGTCGCCAGCGCGAAATGGAGTTCAACGTGTTCGGGAGTTTCGATGACCAGAGTTTCGTCAGCCATACGCGCATTGTAAGTGCTGAAGGAGAATTTGGGAATTTTCGATTTTGAATTTTTGATTTTGGATTGAAGTCATGGCTGATCGTTTCTCCAATCCAAAATTCAAAATCAAGAACTGAGAATCATTACCGGGGTTTGGCTTTGCTTTTGTCCAGATCAAGTTTGGGGATGCCGAATTGGCCTTCCAGTTGGCTGAGCTTTTCCAGGTCAATTGGGCCGACGATATTGACGACCACTAGTTCTTTGGGTTGCGTCGCCACAATCAACAGTCCGTGAATCAGACCGCCGCCGTCCATTTTCAAATGTACATCCACTTTCTGGCCCGCGCTTCTGCTCATTACGCCGACGATCTTCGACCAGCTTGGGTCTTTGACTTGCGAACGAATCGTTTCGACATCGTTCATTGAGTATTCGCCGGGCTTGTCGAATTCAAAAACGCGAACGTACACACCCTGAATTTTCGATACCAGGTCTTTGACGGCGGCTTCCTGGGGGTTTTTGTCCGACAGGAATTTGGCTGCCACTTGCAGCAGCTTTTGATCCAGCGTCACTTCGACGACGTTTTCGGCTTTTGGGGCCAGTTTGTCCAGTTCAGCGAACTGCAACCTGGCGTCTTGCGCCTGTGCCGATGCGAATCCGGCAGCCAGCAAAGTCGCCAGCATCAAAAATTGTTTTGCCGTTTTCACAATTTCCATAAAACTTCTTTTTCTCATCCTTCTTCTTTTTCGACAGGATTGACAGAATTTTCAGGATCGGTTTTTTATCCTGTTGAATTTTGTCAATCCTGTCTACTGTGTTTATTTGTCGAAATATCCTCGCCGCGTTTTGGCGACAGCGCCATCGCGTCCGAGTTTGACGGCGATCTTGCGAAACTGGCCGTCGTGTTTCAGTTTGTCTGGCGAATACGCCAAGCTGTACAGCGTGTGTAATTCATTGGCGACCATCTTGTAAGCGCTTTGCAAATCTTCTTCGCGCTGGGCGCTGAAAATTTCGCCGCCGGTTTGTGCAGCTAAATCTTCAAGCTGCTTCCGCGCCACCTTGCTTCTGTTGGCCCCGTCGAACATTCCGCCGCCATTTCCGCCAAACAAAATGTTGATCTTGTTGATCTGATTGTTCGGGCTGAAATAGATCGGATAAATCGTCACGTCTTCTTCTGAAGCGCGACCCAATAGATTTTCAAATGTGTGCGTTGTTTCTTTGTCGCTGATCAACGATTCATCTTCGCCATCGGTTAAAACGACAATCGCTTTGCGGGCTTCGGCCAATTGGCCAAGCTGATCCAGCGCTTTCCAGGTCGCATCGTAAAATGCCGTGCCGCCGCCGATCTTGTTGATCTTCTTGACGGCTTCTTTCAGCGCTTTTTTGTCGGCGGTGAAATCTGTCAGCGGTTTGTATTGTCGCGTAAAAGCGACCAGCGAAATTTTGTCGCCAGCAGGCAGCCCATCAATAAAGCGATTTGCAGCTTCGATCATCGCTTTGCGCTTTTTCTGCGTGCTGCCGCTCAGGTCTATCAGCATGATCAGATTGACCGGAGCATTAACTGGCCTGAAGTGCGCAACTTCCTGTTTTGTGCCGTCTTCCAAAATGACGAAATCTTCCAGTTTCAAATTGGTGATCGGCTGACCGGCTTTGTCCAGCGCTTTGACGTTCAGGTTGACCAGTCGCGTCTCGATGCGGACCGTGTCTTCGCGCGGCGGAGCTTTGACTTCAGCAGGAGCAGCAGAATTAGTTGCTAGCGGAGCACCATCGGAGGCTACAGGAGGATTGTTTTCATCACTCGTTGTGGCAGAAAGAACAGGCCGAGTTCCTGTTGGACTCGTCGAATTGTTTGTCGCTGAGTTGTCAGTCGTGGTCGAATCTGTTGAAACCGTTGTGGGCTTGGGATCAACTGAAGCTGCTGTCGGGCTTGAGGCCGTGCGCGGGCTATTCATGGCCGTGTTGTTGCCATTGCCACGGATCGAACCGCCGAGCGAGATGCCCATGATTTTTGGGTTTTCCAAAAACTTCGCGGCGGCGTCAGGATTGAATTTAGCCTGCAAGACAACGGCTTCGTTTTCCTGCAACGACGCCAAGGCGAACTCAACGTCTTTTTTCGTTTGCCGGATGTAAATGAACGTATGGCTGTTGCCATCACGTTTGGAACTGATCTGTACTAGCGGCGACCATTCCTTCGAAAAAGACTGGCGCATCGCCTGGGCAAATGAACTTGTCTCGGTTCGGCTGACGAAATTCTGGTCTTCAAACACTGCCAGCTTGAAGCCTTTGACGCCTGCCGGGCGCACCATCCAGATGGCGAATTTCGCCAACCCTAGCATGGGGATTTTGGTTTTCTTTGCGCCGTAATTCTTTTCCAGGTGTTTGACGACATCGTTGAAGCCTTTGCCTTTGGGGACAAAAGGTTTGCCTTGGGCGTTGGCAGCCAACGACAGAAGAGCCATCATCACAGTCGCGACAAGCAACAGTCGCATCATTTTTTGGAGTCGAGCCATCGTTCCCTCCTGAGGGGTAGTGGACAGGATGCACGGGATTTTTATCTTGTTCATCCTATCGGCTTTTGCAAAGTTTGGTCAGGGGGTTTTGCTTGAAAGCCATTGAACGAAGAGTTTTTCGACAGGATTTACAAGATTCAACAAGATCAAAACTTCGGTTGAGCTGATTCAAACCAATCCTGCCCTATCTTGTAAATCCTGTCTAATTCCTAATTGCCTAGTTGCGGCGCTTGGAATGACTGAAATCGAAATCGAAGTCTTTCGGGATGCCAAAACTGCCGCGCAACTCGCTGATCTTTTCCGGGTCAATCGGACCGACGACGTTGACGACCATCAATTGTTTCGGATCGGTGACTAGCACGCCCACGCCTTCGATCACGCCATTGCCCAGCATCAAAAAGACTTCAACATTTTCGCCTTCACGTTTGCTGCGGACGCCAACGACTCGTGACCAGCCGGGAGCGTTGAGTTGCTGCCGCACCGATTCGACATCCTGTTCGCTGAACTGGCCATCTTTGTCGAACTCGACGCCTTTGACATACACGCCTTTCAGCACGTTCAACATCTCGCGAATTTGCGCTTCGTTGGTTTTGCTCTTGTCCAGAAACTTCGAGGCGATTTGCAGCAGCGAACCGTCAATGCGAACGTCAATGGTTTCGACCGCATTGGGGAATAGCTTGTCCAGGTGATCCATCTGAATACGCGCACCTTGTGCAAACGCAGCGCCGGTCATCAGGGCCGTAAGCAAGGCAATGCTTGCCAATTTGAGTGCAAATGATTTCATAGTTCCCTCCGAGTGGTAAGTTTGTACGGCACCTGAATCAGGTTGCCGAATTCGTTTTTAGAGTGAGTGTCGGCAACCAGGTTGATTGCCTAGCTTTAGTTTTGCTGATGCTCGGTTTGTTTCCCGTCATCGCGCTGAAGTGTGTCTTTGACTTTCTTTTGGGCAACGTTGAGTTTGGCGCTGGCGATTCGCATGGCGAACATCACCTGTTCTTTGGCGCGCTGACCTTCTTCCGCCTCAGCGATTTCGGCCTGGCGTCGCAATTCAATCTGATGCTGCCGGTAACGATTTACGCCGACGATTGAAACAATCAACATTGCAGCCATCGCCCCCGCCATTGCCCATTTCATTGGCGGAAGTGTGAACATCGCGCCGAGTTTGGTGAGCCAGCCGAACCTGGGTTCGCTGTGTCTCTCCATCTCTACCTCTTTCGCTCCCTTCTCCTCTTGTGCGATTCGTGCCATCAGGCGATTGGTAAAATCTGCCGAAGGTTCTTCGCGGCGGAGCGCATTTTTCAGTTCATCGTCAAATCGGTTGTTCATGCTTCTACCTCTCCTAAACAACGTGTCACTTTCTCTTTCAGGATTGCCAGCGAACGGCGCAGGTGGCTTTTGACTGTGTTGATCGGCATTTCCAGAACTTCAGCGATTTCTGTTGGATCCATGTCTTCCTGATAACGCAGCGTAACAACCAATCTTGGTTTTTCCGGCAGCGAAGCCACAAACCGGCGAATCGTCGTTCGCATCATCGAATCCGGCATATCGAAGATCGAAACCGGCTCTGGCGCTTCATCCAAACTGACCGACGATTTTCCGCCGTTGGATTTTTGCCTGCGCGAAAAATCAATGCAGCGATGCCCGGTGACTTTTCGCAGCCAAAATTTCAAATGAGCAGGTGATTCGATTGCCGCCAGATTTCGGAACAGGTGAATAAAGACTTCCTGCGCCAAATCTTCGGCAATTGCAGCGTCGCGGACGAAATTCCGAGCCAGGCTGTACACCATCGTCTGATGCTCGCGCACCAGTTCGGCAAACGCCGCCTGATCTCCTTTTTTCGCTCGCGCCAAAGCGTCTTCTGCCGGAACGGCCTCTTGTTGCCGCGAGAGTACTGCCCGCTGCATCGTTACCTCTGAAAATGTGTGTTCGATCAATTGATCTGCCAGAGCTTCCACCATAATTCCTACCGGCTTCTGTTTGTGTTGTTCACTTGCCATAACGGTAGGTGAGTGGTCACCGGGTGCAAAAAGTTTCGATAGATTTAAGTTCTAATCGCTTCAATTACCGCTGGTTGACGAATTTGTAAACCGCGTGCTAAGTTCCACGCCTGATCCCACAACCTAGTAAACACAGCGTTTTACCAACAGTTCCAGGCAAATTGGCATTACCAAACCGAAGGACAGCACGAAGTGTCGAACACCCCATTGAAGAAAACCGCGCTTAACGATACTCACCGGAAGCAAGGTGGCAAGATGGTTGATTTTGGCGGCTGGGATATGCCTGTTCAGTACCCGGCTGGAACCATCGCCGAACATCTGGCCGTCCGAATCGGCGTAGGCATTTTCGATGTGTCGCATATGGGCGAAATCGAAATTAAAGGGCCGCAATCGCTTGATCTGGTTCAACATCTGACTTGCAACGACGCTTCAAAACTCGCCGACAACCAGATTCACTATTCTGGCTTGATGATGCCGAATGGCTGTTTTGTAGACGACATTCTGGTTCATCGCTTCGGTCTGGAACATTACTTCCTGTGCGTCAATGCTTCCAATTCTGATAAGGATTTCGACTGGATCAAATCCAACGCCACCGGATTTGACGCAGAAGTCACGAACCTTAGCAACAACTACAGCCAATTGGCGATTCAGGGGCCGCGCGCATTAGAAGTGATGCAGCCGCTGATTGATGTGGACCTGTCAGCAATCAAATATTACTGGTTTACGACTGGCCACGTTGACGGCGTTCCGGCGATTATTGCTCGCACGGGTTACACGGGCGAGGACGGCATTGAAATTTACTTTGATCCGTCGGAATCCGAACGGTTGTGGAACAAGATTGTTGAAGCCGGTCAGCCGCAAGGCTTGATCCCATGCGGGCTGGCGTCGCGCAATACGCTGCGGCTGGAAGCGAAAATGGCGCTTTATGGCCACGAAATTGACGACACCATCACTGCGCTTGAAGCCGACCTGGGTTGGATTTGCAAACTTGCCAAAGGCGATTTCATTGGACGTGACCGTCTGGTTGAACAAAAAGAAGCTGGCTTGACGCGCAAGCTCGTCGGTTTTGAAGTCACTGACAAAGGCGTTGCGCGTGACGGCTACCCGGTCTTCATCGGCGACCAGCAGGTTGGCCACGTCACTTCCGGCAGCCCTGCGCCGTTTTTGAAAAAGAACATTGGACTGGCTTATCTGCCGATTGAAAATAATTCTGTCGGAACAAAATTTGAAATTGATGTGCGAGGGCGAAGGCTGGCTGCGGAAGTCGTGCCGACGCCATTTTATAAAAGGAGTAGACAGTAACCAGCAGACAGAAGACAGTAAATTCGTGGGATTGCTGAACGAAGCAGCTATGAACACCTTAAATAGGCCTACTGTCTACTGAATTCTGTCTACTGACTACTTTCAAAGGAGAACCAATGGCTTCTTACCCCGAAAATCTTCACTACACAAAAGATCACGAATGGATTCGCGTTGAAGGCGAAACGGGCACCATCGGCATCACCGATTTTGCCCAAGAGCAGTTGGGTGACGTGGTTCACGTCCAGTTGCCGCGCGTCGGCGAAAAGTTCGAATCCCACGCCAACTTCGGCGAAATCGAATCGGTCAAAACTTTCAGCGAACTTTTCACTCCTGCCGCAGGCGAAGTTGTTGAAGCGAACGCAGCTTTGGCGGATACGCCGGAACTGGTGAACACAGACCCGTATGGCGACGGCTGGATGATCAAGATCAAGCTCTCCGATTCCGGGGAATTGGACCGACTGCTTTCGTCCAGCGAATACGAAGATTTTGTTGAATCACAGAAAGAAGATTAGGTTTCAGATGTCTGATGGCAGGTTTCAGAATGGCAAAGGAGTTTTCCTTACGTGCCGCTGGAACCTGACACCTTCAATCTGCAACCTGCTACCTGATACCTATGAGATATATTCCGAATTCGGCTCAGGAACGCGAAGCGATGTTGCGTGAAATGGGCCTCAAATCAGTCGCCGACCTTTTCACTGGAATCCCTGACAAGCTGCAACTTAATCGTCCGCTCAATTTGCCGGCGGGCCTTTCCGAACCGGAAACCCTGAATCTGTTTCGCGGATTGGCCGAGCGCAATTCGACGCGGGTGACCGGCGAACGCATCACGTCATTTTTGGGCGCGGGCGCATACGATCACTTCATCCCGACGATCATTGACACGCTGATTTCGCGGTCGGAGTTTTACACCTCCTACACGCCGTACCAGCCGGAAATCAGTCAGGGAACGCTGCAAGCGATCTTTGAATACCAGACGATGATTTGCGAACTGACGGGAATGGATGTGTCCAACGCTTCGCTGTACGACGGTTCGACCGCTACGGCCGAAGCTGTTCTGATGGCGGAACGCGTCACAGGCCGCACAAAAGTTGCGCTAGCCGGAAACCTGCATCCCGAATATCGCCAAGTTGTTGATACCTACATTCGCAACGCCGGGATCGAAGAAATCACGCTGCCGTTCGACGAAGCAACTGGCGCGCTGAAGCCGGAATCGCTGGCTGACCTTGGCAAAGATGTTGGTGCGGTGATTGTGCAATCGCCGAATTTCTTTGGCGGCGTGGAAGAGTTGCAGAAACTGGCCGATGCCACGCACAAAGCCGGCGCGCTGTTTGTTGTTGTCGTTGCCGAAGCGATGAGCTTGGGACTGTTGCAAGCTCCTGGAAAAGCCGGGGCCGACATCGTTTGCGGCGAAGCCCAGTCGTTCGGCATTCCAATCAGCTTTGGCGGTTCGTATTGCGGCTTTTTTGCCTGCACAGAAAAACTCCAACGCCAGATTCCGGGCCGCCTGGTTGGACAAGCGTTCGATCACGACGGCCGTCCGGGTTATGTGCTGACGCTGGCGACGCGTGAACAACACATCCGCCGCGAAAAAGCGACCTCGAACATTTGCACCAATCAAGGTTTGTACGCATTGATGGCAACCGTTTATCTGTCAACGATGGGACGCCGTGGCGTGCGCGAAGCCGCCGAACAAAATCTGCAAAAAGCGCATTATGCGTCGAGGCAGATTGGCAGCTTGAATGGTTTTAAGCTGAAATTCAGTTCGCCGTTTTTCAATGAGTTCGTTGTCAGTTGTCCGAAGTCTGCCGCCGAGGTGTTGGCTAAACTACAAAGCAAAAAGATCATCGGCGGTTTGGCGCTGGAAAGATTTTTCCCGACGCTGAAAAACGAAATTCTGGTTTGTGTGACCGAAACGACGACCAAAGACCAGATTGATTCGCTGGTTGCGGAACTGAAAGCGATTTGAATTGCGCCGGAATTCTTTGGACAGGATTGATATGATTTTTCAGGATTCATTGGCCAAGCAAAGACGACAAAGATTTCTGCCAATCCTGAATCATCTTGTTCATCCTGTCTAAAAAGTTTTGCGGCTGATTTAGGGAAAAGATAGCGTGGAAGTTTCGACAAACATTCCGGGGTTCGTGATTCGTCAGGCGACTGAAGCTGACGTGCCGCTGATTCTGGAATTCATTCGCGGCTTGGCGGAATATGAACGGCTGGCGCACGAATGCGTCGCTGATGAAGCTACGTTGCGCCGAACGCTTTTTGGTGAGCGTCGCGTTGCTGAAGTCGTCATCGGATATGACAACAACCAACCGGTTTGTTTCGCGCTTTTCTTTCACAACTTTTCGACGTTTTTGGGCAGACCGGGAATTTATCTGGAAGACCTGTTCGTCAATCCAGACCAGCGCGGCAAAGGATTTGGCAAAGCGATGTTGGCTTACTTGGCCAAGCTGGCGGTCGAACGCGAATGCGGCAGGCTGGAATGGTCGGTGCTGGATTGGAACGAACCGGCAATCAATTTTTATAAATCGCTCGGCGCAAAGCCGATGGACGAATGGACAATTTTTAGAGTCACCGGCGATGCGCTGACGCAGCTTGCCGGGCAAGTTTGAAGAGGAACAGCAGTGATCAAAAAATCAAGCAATCATATCAATCAGAACGAAGGCACGATTTTTGAACGGTCGCGTCCAGGAAAACTCGGCTATCACCTGCCTGCGCTGGACGTCGAGGCTGTGTCAGCGAATTCGCTGATTGACGCTAACTTATTGCGCGACGACGACTTGGCTGGACTTCCGGAAGTCAGCGAAGTGGATGTCATTCGCCACTTCACACGGATTTCGACCTGGAATTACGCTGTGGATTACGGGATGTATCCGCTGGGTTCCTGCACGATGAAGTACAACCCAAAGATCAACGAACGCGTGTCGCGCTTTGATGGATTTGCGGCAACGCATCCATATCTGCCGGACGAATTGGCGCAAGGCAACTTGGAATTGCTGAAACGACTGGAAGACAGCTTGGCCGAAATCACCGGCTTGCCAGCAGTCAGCCTGCAACCGGCGGCTGGCGCGCAAGGTGAAATGACCGGCTTGATGGTCATTCGCGCTTGTCTGGAAGCGCGCGGCAATGCGCGCAAGGTCGTGCTGATTCCCGATTCGGCGCACGGGACAAACCCTGCTTCAGCAGCAGTTTGCGGGTATCAGGTCAAAACAATCAAATCCACTGCCGAAGGCGCGGTTGATTTGGAAGCTTTGCGGGCATCCGTCAACGACGACGTTGCGGCCTTGATGCTGACCAATCCTTCGACCCTTGGTCTGTTTGAAGAAAACATTGAAGAAGTCTGCCGAATTCTGCACGACGCAGGCGGTATGGTGTATATGGATGGCGCGAACATGAACGCGCTGGTTGGCGTCACGCGCCCCGGTGATATGGGCGTGGACGTTATTCACCTGAACCTGCACAAAACCTTTTCAACGCCGCACGGCGGAGGCGGCCCAGGCGCGGGCCCAATTGCTGTGACTGCGGAGCTTGAACCGTTTCTGCCTGTTCCGCGTGTAATAGTTGAAGACGGCAAATACAAACTCGATTTCAATCGTCCGCAATCGGTCGGACGGGTTCGCGCCTTTCATGGCAATTACTCTGTGTTGGTTCGCGCGTTGTGCTACATCCTGACGCTGGGCGCGGAAGGCTTGCGCGAAGCGACCGAAACGGCTGTGCTGAATGCCAACTACATCGCGCATCATCTGAAAGACACTTACGAATTGGCTGTTTCGGGGAAAGCAATGCACGAGGTGATTTTCAACGACAAACGCCAGCAGAAAAACGGCGTTCACACTCTGGACATTGCCAAGCGGTTGATTGATTACGGCTTCCATCCGATGACGATTTACTTCCCGCTGGTCGTGCCGGGCGCGATGATGATCGAGCCAACCGAAAGCGAAGGCCGCGATGAACTAGACATTTTTATTGACGCCATGAAATCCATTGCTCGCGAAGCCGAAGAAAACCCCGAACTGGTCAAAACTGCTCCACACAACACGCGCATTGGTCGGTTGGACGAAGCGACCGCCGCCCGCAAACCCGTATTGCGCTGGAAACCGGCAGCGGCTGCGGCAAGTCAAAAATAAGAGCAACCGGTTACATAAATGCCAAATGCCGAGTAGAATTATCATTCGCTCGGCATTTGGCATTTATTCCGTACGAGTGAGGATTTATGGCAATCACTGGATCGCTGCACCCATTATCGAAAGAAGTCGCTGAACAATTGCGTTCTCAGATGCGGCGAATGTTGGTTCGACTGGAAGAATTGCGTTTGCTTGCTTCGACGCCTAATACCTGGACTCCGCCGGTGGACGTTTACGAAACGGAGGACGCGATATTAGTCGGCATCGAACTTCCCGGCGTCTCAATGGACCAGCTTCGGATCAAACTGCTGGATAATGTTCTGAAGATTGAAGGTCATAAAGAACGAGCAAACCCGACAGCGCGTTTGCTGTCTGAAACAGATCGTCCAGTTCGCTTTATTTGTCTTGAACGTGGGTATGGAAATTTTGCTTTAACTGTTTCGCTACGATGGACTGTAGAAGCCGAAAACGTGGTCGCTCAGCTTCGTGAAGGCGTGCTGCATGTCCGCTTACCGAAAACGAAAACTTGCGGAAGAGAAATTACAATTTCAATTACGGAATAATTTACCAGTTTCCCCGTCCCCAATTTCCAGCTATGGCAATGCGTGCCCATTGGAAACAGGAAACTTAAAACTGGAAACTGAAAACGATTATGTCTACACATATTGAACAAGAAGAAAAATCATTAACGGCACCCATTACGCCTGAAGATCAATTGAAAATACCGGAATCATTGCCGGTGCTTCCACTGCGCGACATCGTCATTTTTCCTTTTATGATCGTGCCGTTGTTTGTCAGCCGCGAACGTTCGATCAAGGCGGTAGACCAGGCGCTGGCGGAAAATCGAATGATTATGCTGGCCGCGCAGAAAGACCCCGATAATGAAGAGCCGAAGCCAGGCGAACTTTATGATGTCGGCACGGTGGCCATCATCATGCGAATGCTGAAGCTGCCCGATGGGCGCATTCGTATTCTGGTGCAAGGCATAGCGCGCGCAAGGGTCAATTATCTGGAAGACACTGCCGGTTTTTTGCACGCGCGAATTGAAGAGTTGAAGGAAGCAACGCCGGAACAATCGCTGGAGCTGGAAGCGTTGACGCGCAATGTTCGCGGGTCACTGGATAAAGCCGTTGCGCTTGGCAAAAACGTTTCGCCCGAAGTGATGGCCATTGTCACGACGGTGGAAGAACCGGCGCGGCTGGCGGATCTGGCCGCTTCAAACCTGGAGCTGAAAGTTGAAGACGCGCAAACCGTGCTGGAAACGCTGGAAATCATTCCGCGTTTGCACCGTGTCAATGAATTGCTGGCCAAAGAAATCGAGGTGTTGACTGTTCAGCAGGAAATCAACTCTCAAGCCAAGAATGAAATTGACCGTTCGCAGCGAGAGTTTT
>CAZXHW010000112.1:0-13585 GCA_964639915.1 uncultured Heliomicrobium sp. | reverse complement strand
GTAATCAGAGCGCGCATATTTTTCGACGGCGCTTTCTGGGCGGACGATCAACTGGCGCAGACTGCCAAGCCGGGTGATGAGAATGCTGGTAGCTCCCATCTCCAGCGCTTCGTCCCGATCTCCGACGTGGAGTGCTTTCAGCGGCAAAACGGCAATCTTGTTGATTTCCAGACTTGGCACAGTCGGTTCCGTTCCAGTCCAGAAACGCAATGCGGCAACAGCACTCGCAATTAGTAAGATCGCCAACGCGATGACCGACCTGGGCCATGGCTTTATTTTGCGATCGGTGGTTATCACTGGGGACTGCGGTGCAGTGATTATAGATTCTGACTGTGCCTGTACTTCAGCTATAAAGCGATAACCTCGCTTCGGCACAGTCTCAATGTATTTTTGCCCATTCTCGCCATCGCCCAACGCCTTACGAATGAACGAGATGTTGTAGGAAAGATTGCCTTCCTCGATGAACGTGTCCGGCCAAACTTTCTTCAGCAATTCATCTTTTTCCAGCAGCCGTCCGTGATGTTCGACCAGTACCAGCAGCAGGTCGAACGCTTTGGGTGTCAGCGAAATACTCTCGCCGTCACGCAAAACCAGACGCTCCCGGACATCTAGCCGAAATAGGCCAAATTCGTATAAGTGATTGATTTTGTGGCTCATAGCTGTTCCAAGAATTCTCCAAGAACCTGCAAAGAAATTTCCAAGCCATCTCTTTGAGACTCCAAAGGACTATATCGCAACGGTTTGGCTAATGTCCGCCGCGAAGTGAGCCGATGTTAAATGCATTTAGTGGACGGTTCATTTTAGGGCTGGGGCGGCGAATTGAGCAATCAATTCCTGCCTCAACTCTTGCCAAAAATTCAAAAACCTTCGGGACCGAGTTATCCCGTCGCTAATCACTCGTTCTGTCTACCGCAGCTATTCGGGGGAAAAGCCAATGAACTTCAAACAGAGATCGGTAACCAAACTTAGTTTCGTCTTGATCCTCTGTTTGCTTGCGCTGACAACATCAGCCCAACACCAAACATCACGCGCGTCCTCAGCGGCCTCTTATTTGGAACGCGGCAACTCGTGGATGAAAAAAGGAGAAGTGGATCGAGCCATCGCCGACTATGATCTGGCCATCGCTTTCGATGCGAACGCTGCTACTGTCTATTACAATCGTGGCATCGCGCGAGAACGTAAAGGCGATTTGGCCACTGCTATCAGCGATTTCGACCGCGCCATCCAGTTGAACCCGCGTTACGCCGACGCTTATCTCTTCCGCGGAACTATCCGCTACGAGCAGGGGCAGTTCGCTGAAGGGATCAACGATTTCAGCAAAGCAATTGAGATCAACCCGCACGATGCGAATGCTTGGGGAAATCGCGGCTATGCGCGCTACGATCGGGGCGACCTTGCCGCCGGAATTGCCGACCTTGATCAGGCAATCAAGCTCGACCAGCGCAATTTCACTGCATGGGGTAATCGTTGCAGTGCGCGTTATCGCCAAGGGGCATTTGATTTGGCGCTTGCCGACTGCAGCCAAGCTCTCAAGCTGGATGCGCGCAATGCCAAGGTCTGGAACAATCGCGGGCTGGTGCGGCAATGGAAAGGCGATCTAGACGGCGCACTCGCCGATTTCAACCAAGCCATTCTGCTTGCGCCTCAACAAGCGGACTCCTACGTTAATCGCGGTGGAGTGTGGTTGTTGAAAGGCGAGCCTGACCGCGCCTTCGGCGATTTGAATCACGCGCTAGCACTCGACCCTGAATTGGCTGATGCCTGGAGCCATCGCGGCGCAGTTTGGTTTGCGAAGCAGGATTACACACGAGCGATTGCCGATTTCGACCAAGCTCTGAAGCTCAATCCGCGTCTGGCCGACACTTATGGAAGCCGCGGCATCGTTCGGCTGATACAAGGCAAACTGTCAGAAGCTGAAGCCGACGTTGCGCGTTGTCGTGAATTGGGCGGTACGCTTAGACCTGAAGCGGAACGACTGTGGCGCGAATCGAAAGAACGACGCGCGCCATAATAATTGCTGAATTTTGCAGAAGCCCGCACGGAGTAAGAGCGCTCTGGACGTGTCGTTACCAAAACTACTTCTTTACACTGCGCAGGCTTCTGCACTTCCAAGCCGGGCGGCGCTCTTCACTTCGGAATCTTTGCGTAATCTTTCAGGAACTGGTCAACCACAATATCGGTCAGTGGATGGCTGTAGAGCATTTCTATAAACTCGAAATACATGGTGCAGATGTCTGCGCCAATCAGCGCCGCATCCAGCACGTGTTTTGGATGGCGGATGGCGGCGACGATGATTTCGGTTTTAAATCCGTAATTGTCGTTGATAGCTTTGATCTGGCTGACCAATTCCATGCCATCGTGGCCTATGGCATCCAGCCGACCAACGAAGGGACTGACGTACGTTGCGCCGCATTTTGCCGCCAGCAGCGCCTGCAAAGGCGAAAACGTCGTCGTGACATTTGTCTTGATCCCTTCGGCAGAAAGCGCCTTGACGGCTTTCAGCCCTTCTTTCAGCAGCGGCACTTTGACAACGACGTTCTTGTGCATTTTGGCAAGCTGGCGGCCTTCTTCGATGATGCCGGGCGCGTCCAGCGAGACGGTTTCTAAACTGACCGGGCAATCCACAATGCCCAAAATCTCTTCGTAAACCTCCATCGCTCGGCGGCCAGTCTTGGCGACGTGCGACGGGTTGGTGGTGATGCCATCCACGATGCCCCAACTCCAGGCTTCACGGATTTGAGTGACATCTGCGGTGTCGAGAAATAACTTCATTAAAGACCTCGGATTTCGCCCACGAAGTCACACAAAAAACACGAAACAAAACCTATCTTCGTGAATCTTCGTGTGGCTTCGTGGGCGGTTTTATTTTTTCGGCTTACTAAAATTCACAAAATTCTTTGCCGGCTCTCCATTCAGCACTGCCATCACATCGCGGCAAATGGCGGTGACCACGCGGCGCTGGCTTTCGTGCGTAAAAGCACCAATGTGCGGCATCAGAATCACATTTTCCAGTTCATCGAATTTGCTGGGTGCGGGAGGCTCTTTGGCGCGGACATCCAGAGCGGCTCCGGCAATTTTCTTTTCCTCCAACGCGCGAAGCAGTCCGTCTTCGTCAACGACTTCGCCGCGTGAAGTGTTGATGAAAAATGCGCTCGGTTTCATCAAACAGAATTTTTCGTAGCTAAACAGCTTTGAAGTTTCCGCCGTTGCAGGCATATGGCATGAAACGAAATCGCTCTGGCTCAGCACTTCATCCAGCGTCAGCATTCGCGCGCGAAGGTCCATCGCTTTCAAACTTTCCGCGTCAACAAATGGGTCGTAAGCCACGATGTCCATTCCAAGCGCGCGCGCTTTTGCAGCCGTTGAAGCGCCAATGCGCCCAAGCCCAACCAACCCCAGCGTTTTACCCAGAATTTCGACACCCATGAATTTCTGCCGCTTCCAACCACCAGCTTTGGTGTCGGCGTTCCCGGCCGGAATCCTCCGCGCTAATCCAATCATCAAGCCAATGGCCAACTCGGCGACCGTGTTCGTGTTCTGTTCCGGCGTGAAAGCGACAACGATACCGCGCTCAGTGGCGGCGTTCACGTCAACGTTGTCCAAGCCAACTCCGGCACGGCCGATGACTTCCAGCTTTGATGCCACAGCTAGTAGTTCGCGTGTGACTTGCGTTTGGTTACGAACAATCAGCGCGCGAAAATCGCCGATCATCGCCAACAGCTTTTCTTGATCTTTCCACAATTCAGGCTCGTAGACGGCGTCGCAGCTTTGCCGCAGCCTGTCCATTTCTTCGCCGATAATGTTTTCTGAAATCAGTACGTCAGGCATCACAATTTCCCAATTTCTGCCAAAGTTTCGAATGCACGTTTTCTCTTCCCTTCGTCCTTTATCGCTGCTGCTACCAGAGCGGCCTGTCCAGTGTCTCCAGCCAAAGCCATATCTCTGGCGATGTCCCACAAAACACTTGAGCTATCAACGCTGTCCTGCACATCGCCAGCAATCTCACCTTCTCGTGCAGTTGCGATTGCCTCCGCCCAGACTCGCTGGGCTTGATCCAAATCACCATTAGTCACAAAGGCCCTGGCAATTACAGACAACGATTCGCCTCTTTCCCAACCTGCTCGAACAGTGAGTGCAAACTCTTCCGCAGCTTGGTAGTCACCTGCCTCTAGCAACCGGCTGACCACTTCGCACCGATCAATCTCGTCATCATCAGTGCCCATTTCGCCTCCTATCGCAGCTCAACTCGCTGGTAATCTTTCAGCGTCCAAAGCGCCAGCGAAACACCCAGCAGCGGCATTACGCCCGCCATAAAAAAGACCGGCACGTAGGAAAACCGATCCACGATCATTCCGGTGACAAGCGGGAAGATCAATCCGCTGACCCCGTTTGCCACACCAGTCAAACCAGTGACACGGGCGACAGCGGATTGAGGAAAGACATCCGAAATCGAAGCAAACATATTCGCGGACAAAAACGTGTGGCCCAGCAACACCATCGAAATCATTGTCACAGCCCAAAACGAACTATTGGTGAACGGCACAATGAAACTGAGCAAACATAAAGCTGCTCCAAAGAGCAGTGTTGCGCGTCGGGCAGATTTCACTTCCAGCCCTTTTTTCAGCAACAATCCAGCGACGATGCCGCCGCCGATGCTGCCAATGTCGCCAAAGATAAACGTGAAGGAATTGAAGTAAGCGCTGTCTTTCACACTAAGACCGCGCACGTCGTGAAAGTATTTCGGCATCCACAGCAGATAAAAATCCACAACCGCTCCGACCCAGAACCGGCACAACATCAAGCCCCAGGTTTGCGGCAAACGCAGCAATTGGCGATTGGTTGGAGCGGGTTCATTGCGAACGGTTTGAACATCGCTGTTGATGTGTTGACGCTCGGCTTCGGTCAACTTTGGGTGATCTTGCGGCTGGCGATACACCAACCACCAAACGGCCACCCAGATCACGCCAAGTATGCTGGGAGCCAGAAACCCCATTCGCCAGCCATACCGTTCGCGAATCCAGACAATCAAAAATGAAGCAATGAATGCGCCCAGCATCGAAGCGCTGTTAAACACCCCGATTGCAAAAGCGCGCTCACGGACAGGAAACCAACTGGCGATGATTTTATTGCCGCCCGAATAATTGCCGCATTCGCCCGTTCCAAGCCAGAACCGAAAGAACAGAAATTGCCGCAGGCTAGTGGCAATGGCATTGAACCCGTTCCCAAAAGACCACCACAGCACAGCAAACCCAAGCCCAAAACGAACGCCAGCGCGATCCATCAACATTCCCATTGGGAATTCGCCGAACATCATCCCCGCGCGAAAGACAGAACCGATTGCTCCGAAATCCGTGTTCGTCAGGTGGAATTCCTTCGTGATGTCGGCTTGAAGCACCGCCAAGGCCTGGCGATCAATAAAATTCAGCACCGTCACGCAAAAGAGCAACGCCAGAATCCACCAGCGCACTTGTCTGTAAACGGGAGGCATCCCCATCCGAGCCGTGTCTTGCTGAGCTGTTGCTTGCGCCATTTCAAGGTAATGATTTTTTTGTATTTTCCATTTTCCAATTACCATTTTTCATTGCCGGTGGCTCCACACAGAAGCAGCAATGACAAATGGAAAATCAAAAATGGCAATTGGAAAATGAGAACGCCTGGGTCAGTATCAATGTCCGCTATGTTTTCTACGCCGATTTCAAACCGAAAGCTTCCAGGTATTTGCCGCCAGCGCCTGTGTTAAACAGCACGACACGTTCGTTGGCTTTGACACGACCGTCGGCCAGCATTTTTTTCAACGCCGACAAACAAGCCGAGCCTTCCGGCGCACAGAACAGCCCTTCGGTGGAACCGATGACTTTGGTATCGGCGATCATTTCTTCATCAGTGACGGCGACAGCACTGCCACCGCTTTTTCGCAGGATGTCGAGCATGATGAAATCGCCTATGGCGCGCGGCACGCGCAACCCTGAAGCCGCAGTGTGGGCATTTTCGAATTCCGGCGCTTCGTCCCAGCCGTTTTCAAAAGCGCGAACGATTGGCGCGCAGCCGGTGGCTTGGACCGAAACCATTCTTGGACGTTTTGATCCGATCCAGCCCATCTCTTCCATTTCGTCGAACGCTTTCCACATCCCGACCAAGCCAGTCCCGCCACCGGTTGGATACAAAATCACGTCGGGCAATTCCCAGCCAAACTGCTCAGCCAGTTCGTAGCCCATCGTTTTCTTGCCTTCAATACGGTACGGCTCTTTCAGCGTGGAAACGTCAAACCAGCCCTCAGCTTCTTTGCGCTTGGCGACTTCGGCTCCGCAATCGGTAATTAATCCGTCAATCAACGTCACGTGAGCGCCGTATTGCTGGCATTCGATGCGGTTGGCGGCAGGAGTGTCGCGCGGCATAAAGACATACGCTTCCATCCCGGCTTTGGCTGCATAAGCTGCCATCGCTCCACCAGCGTTCCCTGCCGTTGGGATGGCGACTTTTTTAACCCCCAGCTCTTTCGCCATCGAAATCGCCAGACACAGACCGCGCGCTTTGAACGCTCCAGTCGGATTCAAAGATTCATCTTTGATGTAGAGCTCCGGCATGTTGAGCGTCGCGCCGAGTCGCTTGGCATGTGGCAGCGGAACCCAGCCTTCACCAAGCGTGACGATGTTTTCGTCGTGAACGACAGGCAGGACTTCGCGGTACCGCCAAAGCGATGGCACACGATCTTTCAACACATCTTTGGTCAATGTTTCCGATGCCTTCTTCAAGTCATAACGAACAAGCAACGGCTTCCCGATCGTGGAGAGGTTATAGAGTTTATTCGGCTCGAATTTTTCGCCGGTTTTAGAACATTCAAGATGAGTAACAAACATAAATAATTGATAGTTGATAATTGAAAATTGATGATTGACCAGTGGAAGAAGACTGCACGAACCGTGCTATCAACTATCCATTGTCAATTATCAATTGATTAAGTTGTTATGGAATCGGCTTTGCCAGCCATGAAGTCTTTGTTTTTGTCGCCAACCCAGTACCGTGCCCCGGCGATGCACCAGATAAATTCCAACGGCGATTCCTGGGAAAAGACCGGGTGGTAATTCATCATCGGGATCGTCACCAGATCGCCTTCGTTGACCGAAGTCACAAAGCACATCTTTTCCGGCGATTCATACACTTCCATTGCGCCATGACCTTTGATGAAGATGTAGGTTTCTTCCTGGTCAGTGTGATTGTGCGGCGGCCACGAACGCTGGTACGGCTGGAAAAATGTGTAGCCGGCAATTAGCTTGTCGGCAGCTTCCGGCACGTCGAACATCATGAAAACGTCTTTGCCTGCCAGATGGCGAATACGATCTTCGCGCTGGGAGTATTCAGCAAAGCTGGAATGATGCACCGGATGCACATTGTCCGCCGTCGCCGAACATTCCATGACACGTGCAACTTCAGATTTCGGGTTCGAAATTTGAAACTCGGCTCCTCGCGGAATGTAAAGCGTGTCGTAAGCTGCCAGCGAATACGTTTTGCCACCAACGCTTACGTCAACGCTGCCCTTCCACATAAACAGCAAAGTTTCGTCGTTGGGCTTGCTGATGGTTTCGGTGTTCGCGCCCGCTTCGATGGTGTATTCGCCGCAACTCAGCCATTCCAGCTTGGCCGATTCCGGTGTGAAGCGGGGTGTATAAATTGCGCCTGGCGCTACGGCCTTGAACAAGGTGCCGGGTTTGACCGAATCGCTTTTGTGAATCGGTTCAGCAATCGCTGCCGGTTGAACTGCCAATTGAACTGCTTGTGATGCCATATCCGTAATTCATCCCAGATAGTAAAGAAGGGATGAATTCAGAATGATGAAGGATGAAATTCACGACGGCTCGCAATTCATCCTTCATCATTCATCTTTCATCCCTGCAGATTAGTACTCCAGCCGCAGCGCAAACTGCCACTGACGCGGAGTGGCCGAACCCAGCATAGAGGTGATCTTCCCGGCTGAACCGGGGCAGTCCACACAAGTGCTTGGGTTGGCGAGGTTGATGTGGTTGGCAAAGTTGTACGACTCGGCGCGGAATTGCGCCTTGAAGCGCTCAGTGATGGTGAAGTTCTTGAAGAACGACACATCCCAAAGCGAAAGGCCAGGGCCGAGCAAGCGATTCTTTCCGACGCTGCCGAATTGGCCGCGTTGCGGACGCCGCCAGGGGCCGTCTGTTTGGCCGTTGGCGGTGAGCGCGACAGAAGTCACCTTGAACCACTGATCGCGGGTTGGGTTGTCAAGATGCCAATCGCCGACCAAATCGGGACGGCACCAGCCCGTATCGCGGTCCGCATTGCAATCGCGGTACGACGGTGTGAACGGCAAGCCGCTTTGCGCCTGCCACACCGTATTGACTTGCCAGCCGCCCAACACAGCATCTACAGCTTTTGGCGCGCTGCCTAAGAAACGCTTGCCTTTGCCGACGGGAATTTCATAAATCCCCGTCAAAAGGAAAACGTGACTGCGCGTTTGAGGATTCGGACCGTATGCCTGTGTCGCGTCAATGTTGTAATAGGTTCCGTCGAAATTGAACGCGCGCGACCAGGTGTAATGACTCAGCACCGAGAGGCCTTTGCTGAAGCGCTTCTCGAGTTTGAACTGTCCGCCATGGTAGTTGGTGCTCGCATCCGAACCATAGTACCGGAAGTTTTGCGACCAACCGAACTTATTGAAAAACGGCTTGCGCGAATTCGTGGAAGTCGTCGCACCGTTCGCGCCCAAATAGCCAACGAGCGTAGCTTGGTTGAAGTCGTAATCGCCGCCCGTACCGGCAAAAGTATGCGTGCCTTTGGAACCGACATACGCTGCTTCGACCGAAATATCCCAGGGCAGTTGTCGTTGCACCGACAAATTCCATTGGTCGCTGGTGGGCAGGCGCAAGGTCTTCGGCAAAATGAAGGCCGTCACGCCATTGGGCAGAATCGGGCGGCCATTCGGGCCTTTGGGCTGGCTATCCAGAATCGTCTTCGGATCGAGTGCCGTCGGGCCTTGGGCGAGCGAGAAAACTGAAAGGTAGTTTTGAGCGGGTACATTTGATTGAATACCTAGCACCGGCAGGTTTTGCGTCACGTTGTGACCAAACACCGAACCGAACACACCGATGTCGAACCCGCGGCCATACCCCAGCCGAACGACTGTTTTGTCATTGATACGATAGGCAATTCCCAAACGCGGTGAGATCGTCGTGAACGTGCCTTGCTGATTCAAATCAAGGCCGACGCCTTGCGAGCCAGCGATCAGCACTTCGCCCGTGTTGACGTCAATGAAACCGCCCTTGCCTGCACCCGTCACGGTTTGCGGACGATAAATTTCGTCGCGGATGCCAAAATTGAGCGTCAGCTTCTTGGTTACTTTCCACGTGTCTTGCGCATAGAAGAACCAGCGATTTTGGCGCTCTTCGGCATCTGTGATCGTGCTGACGTAACGCGAAAAGCTCGAAACATCACCCAGCATAAAGCTCGCCAGCCCGGTACCTCCGCCAATAATCGGTTTCGTTGGATCGGGCTTGCCGTCAGGTCCATTCTGATAACCTGTTACCCCTTGTGTACGCGCCACATCGAATTGGAGTTCGCCCGCCCGATGGCGATCTGACGGAATGCGCAGATTGTAAGCGCGGCGGATGTCTGCGCCGAACTTGATAGTGTGATTGCCGCGCAAATTCGTCCAGTTGTTGACGAACTGAATCTGCCGCTCGTTTTGGCGCAGGGGGCAGTTGCAGGCGTTCACGCCTAAGGCATATCCGAAGGCGAATGCTCCCACACCACTGACATTGAAGTATGGCACACCGCCCGTGAAGTCGTCGTTGTTCAGTCCCGGAATGCCAATGTCCTTAGCGGGCGTCGTTTGTGCCTGCCCCGGATCAACGTTCACGCGGTAGCGGTAAAAGCCGAAACGAAAGTCGGTCAGCCATTGCGGACTGAGCGTGTAGTCAAATCCTGAAGCCAGACTCTGGTTGCGCGTCTTCGATTCGCCAGCAAAGGTCGAGTTCGGTTGGAACCCAATGCCACCGCCTGCGCTGCCATACACCCCCGGCGAGATCAACCGGTAATCAGCAAAACTGTAACGGCCGAAGCCATGCACTTTCTCTGACACATAATAATCCCAACGTGTGTTGGTCAGGTCTTCGTCGAATTTGGCCGATCCTGCCCCCACATAATTCGGCAAATCGGGCGAGGCCGGCGTGAAGTTGGGCAGCGGGATGTACTTGTTGAGCAGAGCAACTGCCTGCGGCGACAAGCGGTTGGTCGGAATTTTGTTTCCGGGAAATTGCGTGCGACTTGCTGGAGCAGTGCTACCCGCCGGATCAAAGATACTGGGTAGCCCTGTGGCGCTGAAATCGCCAGTGCGTTCTGCTGCCGTCGGCACGCGAGTAATCACACTGCCGCCGATGTTGCGGCGTGTGCCTTGGTAATCGCCAAACCAGAACAGCTTGTTTGGAATGATCTTGCCGCTCGCCGAACCGCCATACTGATTGATCTGTGTGACCGGAATGTAACGGTTGGTGCCGCGAATCGGCTGAAATTGCGTGAACGGGTTGCGCGCATTCAAGTGATCGTTTTTCAAAAACTCGAAGGCCACGAAGTGAAAGCTGTTTGTGCCCGAACGGGTTTGCGCGCTAACCACGCCCGCATTCGCGCCGAATTCTGCGTCATAAGCCGAAGTCGTGACTTTGGCTTCGGTGACCGATTCGAGCGTCGGGTTGATGACGATCAAGCCTAGCATCGAATCGTGATTGTCCGTGCCGTCCAGCAAATGCGACGTGCCCGCGAAGCTTTGGCCATTGACGATTTTGCGATAAGAGCCTTGCGGATCTTCGCTGGCAGCGGTCTGACCCGGCCAGGTTGTGATGCCCGGTGTGAACAATTCGACCGACGTGAAACGCCGATTGAGCAATGGCAGCGTCGTCAGCGACTTTTCGCTGAAAGTCACGGCCACGTCGGCGCGTTCGGTTTTAAGCAACGGAGCTTCTGCGGTGATGGTTACTTCTTCAGAAACTGCGCCAGGTTGCAGCTTGATTTCCAAACTGACTTCCTGGTCAACGGACACGCCGACTTCCTGCACAGCGGTCTTAAAACCTGGCGCTTCGATACGCACCTGATAGCGGCCCACAATCAGGAATCGTTGGGTAAAGTTTCCTGATTCATTGGTCGTTGCGGTAACACTGACGCCTCGGCCAGTGTCTGTGATTGTCACTTTCGCATTCGGCACGGCAGCGCCTGACGAATCAGTCACGGTTCCGACAATATTGCCGTACACCGCCTGACCGTAGGCAGCCGTCGAAGCGAATAGCGCAAACATGGCAAGAAACACTACTGCCACAGCTCTTCGCATCATTGATAGCCTCCTTGTAATTTCTCAAGTTGAGAAGTGATTGGATACTGAGCCGGCATTGCGGAAAACCAACTCAGACTTCGTTGAATTCGGGTTGGTATTTCACTACCCCAGCAAAACCCGCCAACGAGCCTTCTCTTAATTCGGTGATCATAAAAACTTCGTCACGCACGTCGTATTCGCTTTTTACCCCATACCGGCTGGCTGGGACAAATCCAAAGCGCGGATAATATTCAGGATGCCCAAGAACTACGATGAATGGATAATCCGCTTTACGACATAATTTCAGCCCTTGTTCTATCAGCAACGACCCAATGCCTTCGTTTTGCCGTTCGGGCGAAACTCCCAGCGGAGCCAATCCGATTCCTTTTAACCGGCCAGCAGCAGCTTCGATCACAACTTCGCTGAACAGGATGTGGCCAATAACACGGCCATTGTCTACAGCAACCAGCGAGAAAATTGCTTTGCCATTTCTCCGCAGCGCATCAACCAAATGCGCTTCTGCTGGACTGCCGAAAGCTTGTTCGACAACCTGATGGATTATTGCATTGTCTTCAGGTTGCTCAGGCCGAATGACAATCATTGATGAATCCAAGTTTTTACCGCGTTAGCGGTAAAGTGAATTTAGCCGTGGGTGCCAGACTACGCGGCGAAGAACTGCAAACAATTGCCGCTAAATATCCTCAACGATTTTCGTTCCCGTTGAATCAAACCTCATTCGGCGCTTTTTCCAATAAGCCGCTTTTGCCAATTGCACTGGATTGCAGGCTTCAATGCCGGTCTGAATCTCCGCGCTTGGACGTTTGCCGTTCTTCACAGCGTCAATGAAGTTCGCAGCGTGCGCGACTTCCAGACTGCCTTCGGCCTTCACGATTTGAGCCTCGCCTTTGTTCGGCGTGAAGACATATTCGGCGCGCGTGATCTCCAGCGTGCCTTCCGTGCCTTGAAAGAAAACTCCTGGTCGTTCGTTGCGAACCGGCAGCACAGAGGATTCAAAGGTCAGGTTCCAGTTGCCATTCGCTCCACCGTCGTATTGCAAAACGGCATTGACTGTATCGGGATTCACGCGGCCATCGTTCATCTGGTAAATGCCGCCGGTCGCCACAGCGTTCAACGGGCGCGATTCGTTCATCATCCACTGCGCCACGTCCGCCCAATGCGTCAGAATGTCAGCCAGCAAGCCTCCGCCGTAATCAGGAAAATAGCGCCACGAATCATAGCGAATCCAGTCGTAGGCGACTTTCGGCGCTGGGCCCAGAAAGCGTTCCCAGTCCAGTCCAGCGGGTTTTGGTTGAGGCTCGATCTTGCGCCGCTGCCACGGAAAGTCATGCCAGATGGCGCGAGCAAACACGACTTTGCCGAGTTTGCCTTTGTCAAAAATCTCTTCTTTGGCTCGGCGGTAATGCGCTCCGCTACGTTGTTGCGTGCCGGTTTGAATGACTTTGCCGAATTGCTTGGCGGCGGCGATGAACTTCGCGCCTTCTTCAAAGTGATGCGAAGTCGGCTTTTCCAGGTAAATGTGCTTTCCGGCTTTCAGCGCCGCCAGCGTGTGTGTCAGGTGCAAATGATCCGGCGAGCCAATCAACACAGCATCAACTTCTTTCTTGCTCAGCGCTTCTTCAATCGCAACGACTTCCTGTGGTTTGACGCCCAGAAAGTCGCGCGCTCGTCCGCGCTGCACGTCGTACACATCAGCGATGCAATGAAGCTCAACTTGGCCTGTGGTCAAAAACGCTTTCATCACTTCGCGGCCTCGCCGTCCGCTGCCAGCCAAGGCCATTCCCAGCCGATCATTCGCACCAACCACGCGCGCGTAGGAAGCGGCGGTCAAAGTCGTCGCGCCAATGCTTCCCAAAAACTCTCTTCGCTTGATCATCAATTCTTTCCCAATCGGTAAGCGTCAATCTGGGCCACCAACATTTCACGTTTGCGCGGTAGCGCTGGTAACTGTCGCCAAACTTTTCAACCAACTCAGTTTCTTCCAGCGGACGCGCAACGTAATTCCATACCAGACTTCCAGCGACGGAATACAACATTAACAGCATCGAGCCAGCATAAATCCCTACCGCCAAGCCTTGCCCCAACCCTGCCAGCGCCATTGGGTTGCGAACATAAGCGTACGGCCCCCGCACCACCAACTGCCGCGTCCCGTCCACAGGCAATGGAGTCCCCGCACCCAGCCAAGCCATCGTCGCACCGCTCCACAATCCCAGCGCGCTCAGCAATCCAAACAAACCGACTGCC
>CAZXHW010000111.1:0-13664 GCA_964639915.1 uncultured Heliomicrobium sp. | reverse complement strand
CAGGGACCTCTATGGATTTACCGCGAAATCGAAAAGAATAATCCGAAGGCCTGGAACGTCTTAGTTGAAGGTCCGTGGTGTCACGGTTGCTGGTCGCGCCGAGATGGTAGCGCTCTGGGCGGTGCAAAGTTTGGTTCCAACACTTCTGCGTTTTATCAGGAAAAGATAGAATTTCCGTTCTTCCTGCACTTCCTGAAAGACAAAGGCGAAATGAAATTGCCGGAAGCGTATGTGTTTGAAAGCGGTTCGAATACCTGGAAAACTTATGAATCCTGGCCGCCGAAAAACGCAGCCGAAAAGAGCATTTACCTACAAGCGAACGGAAAATTGTCCTTTGATCCACCGAAAGCCGTTTCCGCTTTTGATGAATATGTCAGCGATCCAGCCAAGCCTGTGCCATTCATCAACAGAATTTCGCCGGGGATGGATTACGAGTACATGACAGACGATCAACGTTTTGTGGCGAATCGGACGGATGTGCTGCTCTATAAAACCGATGTGCTGACTGAAGATGTGACGATTTCAGGTGAAATTTTGTCAGACCTGTATGTTTCGACTTCTGGCACAGATTCGGATTTTGTCGTCAAGTTGATTGATGAGTTTCCGGCAAAAGCACAAGATTCAATGGATGGTTATCAAATGCTGGTTCGTGGCGAGCCAATGCGCGCTAAGTACCGCAATAGTTGGTCGAAGCCCGAAGCTATGAAGCCCAATGAAGTGACGCACATTCCTTTCAAAATGCCGGATGTGAATCACACCTTCAAAAAAGGCCATCGTCTGACGATCCAGATTCAAAGCACGTGGTTTCCTCTGGTGGACCGTAACCCACAGAAATTCTTGAACATTTACAAAGCCAAGGACGAAGATTTTCAAAAAGCTACGCAGCGAATCTACCGTTCCAGCAAATACGCCACTCGATTGAAAGTGCGTGTTTTGAATTAACGCCGATAATTTCTGGGCTGTAACTTGTTGTGGATAGTTGCTTCGAGTTACAGCCCAAACCTCATCAGTCTCAGTCTTAATCAGCCTGGCCGTACTTGAAACATACGGCGTGTCTTCTTTCTTTCCACAAATTTTATCCTCCAGTTCTCGCAGGCAAATCTAAAAGACTGATTTTTCAGGAGTTACCTTACTAAACTTTGCAGCGGAACAATGATTGCTCTTCTGAATAATAGTAGTAGTTCATCTTGGAAAAACTATAACCACAGGAGGCGGTATGGGATTTATCAGTAATGTTGAGGAAATTCGGAAACGAGCACGACAGAAAATAGAGGATGGAGCAATGACGCTGGATTATCAGCTCAACCCGGAAGAAGCGATAAGTATTTTGAACGAAGCATTGGCCACAGAAATTGTTTGCGTGCTTCGATATCGCTTTCATTATTTTATGGCGTCAGGGATTCATTCGGCAGCAATTAAGCAGGAATTTCTGCAACACGCCAATGAAGAACAAGGACATGCCGACGAAATTGCTGAGCGCATCAAACAGCTTGGCGGCAAACCAGAAATGAATCCGGCGGTGATCGCGCAAAGAAGCCATTCAGATTACGCCGAAGGCACTACACTTTCAGAAATGCTGAAAGAAGATTTGATCGCAGAACGAATCGCGATTGAAACATACAGAGAAATCATCAACTTCTTCGGCGAAAAAGACCCGACCTCACGCCGGATGATGGAAGGTATCTTGGCGGTTGAAGAGGAGCATGCGGACGAATTGGCTGATTTGCTTTTTGCTTTGGAACCAAACGAAGAACAACCACGAAATCTTTACTTTAAGGATGAAATTCCAGCTGCTTCAACAGAAAAGGCTGTAGCAAAAGCGGCTGCCGGGCAGAAGAAAGCTGGAAGTTAAATAGGAGTTAAGGCTTGCGGCACGTTTCGCAAGAAAGGAGAACAATGAAGAAAAGAATCCCATTTCAAATTTTGATGTTATTTGTTCTGACCCTGATCGGGATGAATTCAATTGTCTATGGGCAACAACGAGGTACTTGGGGAAATCAACGCGGCAATTTCGGGAATCGTTTGACGGGGACCTACACACTGGACACAACCCGTAGCGATAATGTCCAGCGAGCGGCAAATCAAGCGACTCGTGATATGGCCCCTCAAGACGCAGAGCGAGTTCGAGCTGCGCTGCTACGCCGCTTGGAAGCACCGCAAAAGATGGCGTTAGATCAAAATGGTCGGCGTGTGACGATTATTTCAACCAGTGCTCCACAGGTTACGATTGAAGCCGATGGGCAAGGACAAACAGAAACCCGACCAAATGGTCGAACAGTGACAACCACTGCTTCCATGACGGGGAACATGTTAACGGTGAATTCTGATGGAGATCGTGGCAACGATTTCAGCGTGACTTTTGACCCGCTTAACAATGGTCGTGCCTTACGCGTGACAAAACGAATTTTCACCGAACGACTTTCGCAGCCTGTGGAAGTTATCAGTTATTACAACCGAACATCAGATGTAGCGCAGTGGAATATTTATGACGGTGGTCGCAGCTACGGTAATGATCGTAACTCTGCCAGTAATCGTAATGCAGGTGGCAACAGAGGAAATTCGCGCTTTGCGATTCCGAATGGAACAGTTTTAACGGCTGTGCTCAACCAAGACTTGACGACCAAGCAAACACAAGAAGGTGATCGCTTTACCATGACTGTTCGTTCGCCGCGTCAATATAACGGCGCAATCATTGAAGGCATTGTCACCAAAGCTGATCGTTCAGGTCGAGTCACAGGGCGTTCGGAAGTCGCCTTGGATTTCCAGCAGCTTCGAATGAATGGCCGCACATATGACTTTGGCGGCTTCATCGAAAGCGTACGAACATCAGACGGTGAAGAAGTGAAGGTGGACAATGAAGGTTCCGTCAAGGAAGACGATAGTCAAACCACTCGCACCGTTACTCGTTCGGGTATCGGTGCGGCGTTAGGTGCAATCATCGGTGGGATCACCGGCGGTGGTAAAGGTGCTGCAATTGGCGCAGCAGTCGGTGCAGGCGCTGGTGCTGGAACCGTTCTGGTGCAAGGCCGAGATGACTTGAATTTGAGAAGCGGTAGCGAGTTTACGATTCGCACTAGCGCTCCCAATGAAAGTTATTCATCTAGATAAGTAGTTAGTTGAAAAACAGCCGTCCGGATAAATCGGGCCAACGAAGAAATTCGTGGCCCGATTTGCTTTTCCAGACTCGATTTGTGAATGCTCGGGATACATCAGCTTTCACATCAATTTTGCAATTCAGGAATACATGGGATGTCTGAAATTACTGCTTTTCCTGCCCAAAATGCTGGATTTAAGAATGGCACTCTCATTGCTTTATGAGCCTGTAGGTTTGTTCATTATCGTTTAAGAAAAGTTGTAAGTTGCGAATTACGAAACCAAGGAGATCCAAATCATGAATATGAAAAAGCAGTTATTCGCATTCACTGCTGCGTCGGCAATGTTGGTGCTGGCGATTTCGAGTGTGGTGGCGCAGGAAAGAGTAAGAGTTGTTGAGGGGGGAGTTACAGAAGGGAATTCGGCGATGGCGATCAGTTACCCAGAAGGCCCGACGCTTGGGGTGAAGTTCAAAGGAACATATCGTTTGCCACAAGCCAGCGGCGAAGCCAAAGTCGAACGCAAACGTGGGCGCACTGACATCGAAATCCGGCTGGATGAAATGAAACCAGCAGCCTTTTTTGGCGGCGATTATGCGACTTACGTTTTGTGGACCGTGTCGCCCGAAGGACAAGTAGACAACATTGGCGAATTTGTCCTTCAAGGAAACAACGGCAAGTTGAATGTTTCCACACCATTACAAACTTTCGCCATGTTTATCACCGCCGAGCCGCATTATCTGGTTAGCGTTCCCAGTCGTTTTGTCGTCGTCGAAAACACACGGCCAAAACACAACATCACAGGAGAAATGCTCAGCGTTTCAACCATCAAATATCGAGGCTTTGATGGTCTTTATAATCATAGTCAGGAAACGCTGGTTGGAGATCCGCAAGCAAAAGGCGAGACTCGTTCTGATGTGCGTCAAGCCTTGATTTCCGTTCGATTGGCAGAGCGGGCAGGTGCGAAAGAATTTGCTTCTGCTGAGCTAGCCAAAGCTCGCGAAAGCCTGGACAAAACCATGGAAGCCAGCGAAGCAAATATTGACCCGAAACAATTGATGATCATGGGTCATGAAACTGTGCGATTGGCAGTAGAAGCGCAGAAACAAGCCCAGGAACGAGCTTATCAAACAGCTCTTAGCAACGAACGAACTGCGCGGGCAAAAGAAATCGAGAATTTGAAAACCTCCATCGGGCAGGCACAAAGCGACGCTGATCGCGCCAAGCTGGAAGCGGAGCAAAAAGCCTTGGCATTGGAAATAGAGCGTCGCGCGCGTGATAGCGCACTCGCCAAAGCCAATGAAGAAGCGGCTCGTCGCCGCGAAGCCGAGATGAAGGCGGATGAATTGGCGAAAGCCAAGCTCGCTGCCGAATTCAAAGCTGGGGCTGCCAGCCAGGATGCCGAAAAAGCTCGCCAAGAGCGCGACGCTGCTCGTTCGCGTATGCAAGCGGCTTTGTCAGCGGTAGTCGAAACGCGAGAAACCGCTCGCGGAATTATTGTCAATTTGCCAGACATCCTCTTCGATGTAGATCGAGCGACTTTGAAGCCGCAAGCACGCGAAATTCTCAGCAAAGTCTGCGGAATTATGCAGGTAGTTGGGGAATATGATTTGAGCATTGAAGGTCATACCGACAGCACAGGCAGCGACGACCATAACCAAAAGCTTTCTGAAAATCGTGCCAAGTCTGTTTACGACTTCCTGGCAGGTTGTGGCTTGAAGTCCAGCGCGATGGCAAGCAAGGGATTTGGCGAGGTTCAACCGATCGCTTCAAATGATACGAATGATGGTCGTCAGAAAAATCGCCGAGTCGAAATTGTAATCCAGGACCAGCAGGGAATGGTTAAACGAGATTAGGCTCGCTGTATATGACTCATCAGGGTAAATGGCCAAACAGCAAAGTTTGTTTGGCCATTTGCCTTTGAATTCAAAAGGGAGATTGCCGTCATGAAAAAGAAAATGCCAAAAGGCGCGATTGCGGGTGCCGTGCTGACAACGGCTGCAGCGGCGTTGTTAATTCAGGCTTCGGCAAAACGCAAAACTCAATCTCATCCACCGCTGCGAACAGTCGCTGATGTCAAGCTGGACAAATATACGGGCCGTTGGTTCGAAATCGCAAGATTGCCTGCGCGATTTGAAAAGGATTGCGATTCTGATGTTACTGCGACCTATACGTTGCGAGCGGATGGAAAGGTGGATGTGCTCAACCAATGCCGAAAAACCACGGGGGAGATGAAAAAGGCTCATGCAACAGCAAAGGTCGTGGATGAAACAACCAACGCCAAGTTGAAGGTTTCTTTCTTCTGGCCTATCTATGGTGATTATTGGATTTTGGAATTGGGCGATCACTACGAATATGCAGTTGTGGGAGAGCCCAGCCGGAAATATGTCTGGATATTAAGCCGAAGCCCACGGATGGATGAAGGCCTATACCAAGCCTTGTTGGGCAAAATTGCCGCGCAAGGTTTTGATTCCAGCAGGATGATCAAAACCCGTCATACCTTTTAATTTTTTTTTCGACCCAATCACGTCAAATGGCCAAGCGATCTACCGCTTGGCCATTTGACGTTAGTGATAAAACCATTTCTAAGCTTGTCGGAAAGACACCTGAAATGGCGGTTAAAAACTCGACCCCGCTGATAGTTTGCGGTCGCCACGGTTGGATTATTACTCTTTCTGTTTTGTCGAACCGAATTTGGTTTAACGTTCTGAAAGCTGTATGGCGTGGGCGTCGGGGTCGCGGACCAAAACGCTTCGCTTCAACCCAAGCACAGGTTCAGTAAATTGGATGATCCCGGACGATATGAAATTGAATTTGCCTTCGCGCAATCCGACAGTCGCCGATTCAATGTCGTTGGTCACAAGTTTGGTTTGCCAATGGATCAGGTCATTGGCTTTCTTATCGCCAGGAGTCAATCGTCCATCACGCGGAGTCAGATATTCTAGAAACTCAATACCTGGACCCGAAGCTGCGCGAAGCGCTGTGATCCTCAGCCGAGCGCCAAACACATTGTTCAGCCGTTCCTGTTCAATTCCGGAATTTTCGCTTTCCCCGGCAACGCGCATTCCCAGGGCGTCGCGGTAAAATTTCAAGCTGGTGCCGGTGTCGCCTATGACAATTGCCGTGTGGTCAATTCCCAGGAATAACTTGCCCCCATCTTCCCCTTTGTTCTGAATGCCCAGCCGATGCCATTTTTCATCGCCTTTGCCTTCAGGGAATTGCAGGATTTCCAGCGCATGGCCGTCAGGGTCTTTGAAGTAAAACGCTTTGATGCCTCCGGCATTTTTATTCCAATCCGGCAATCGCTGCGGTCCAGTCGAAGCGTGCTCGACTTTATTCTTTCGCAGCCACTGATACGCGCGATCCATATCGCTGACAATGATGGCGACGTGCTGAAACCAGCGGTCGTTACTGCGCGAATCAGCCGGAATCGGACGTCCGCGCGGAGCCAGGTATTCCGTTAATTCGATGAACTCTTCACCCAGCCGCATTCGCACAACGCGCATTCGCAATCCGAAGACACCTTGCAAGTGTTCGTAATCATCGCCTGTGACTTCAACGTCTGAAACCTTTTCAAACGACAATACCTTTGAGAAAAATTCGGCTGAACGATCTACATCGCTGACGGTGAAACCCACGGAATCCACGGCCTGAACCAGAGACTGAGGGATGGGATTGCTCGAGTGAGCGATGGCGCTCTTTGGAATCGCAAGTCCGCTTAGCGCAACTGTTACCAATAATGACAACAACATTGGCAAAGTAACTCCCCTCCTGTCCCTCCATTTCCTCTTCTCTTGATCATCCCGCTTGATCATTGCAACCTCCCTAGCAAGTGATCGCCTACGCGAAGCGCATTCGCCATAATTGTCAGTGCCGGGTTGACCGCTGCACTGGAACAGAAAAAGCTGCCGTCCACGACATACAAATTGTCTACTTCGTGCGCTTTGCAGTTTTTGTCTAGCGCTGAAGTTTTAGAGTCATTGCCAAACCGGATCGTGCCGTTTTGATGCGCGACTCCCGCAAGCGGAATTCGGTCGCCGACAAACGCATTGAGCGGAATCAGATGTTCGTGGCAATCAGCCTCTTTCACCATCTCTTTTACTTTGTTGTACAGTCGTTTGTGGCTATCCAGGTTGTTTGGCGTGTATGACAAAACAATTTTGCCGTTGCGGTCGAGCGTCACGCGGTTTTCCGGATCGGGCAAATCTTCCGAAGTTAGCCAGAAATCCAGCGAATGTTTGGCCATGTAATCCAATGTCATATGCGGCGCGAAAGGCGGCGCTCCTGCAGCAAACATATTCGCATCGAATTTGCCTACGAATGAGATATGGCCCATCGGGAAATCCCATTCTCTGTTGGCAAAGTAAAAATCATTCAGCGCCATGGTTTTTTGAAATACCGTTGGGTTTGGATGGCGAGAGATTGCGAAGAGAACCGAATTGTTGTGGCCCATGTAATGCCGCCCAACCACATCGGAACCGTTTGCCAATCCTTTCGGATGTTTGTCGTTCGCTGAACGCAGTAATAGTGCTGCGGAATTAATCGCTCCCGCCGAAACGACGATGACGTCCGCGGTAAAGATTTCTTCAGCGCCGTCGCGTGAAACAACAACCCGCTTTACCTCACGTCCTGATTCGCTGGTTTCCAATCGCTCGACATACGCGTTGGTCAACAACGTAACGTTTGGATGTTCCAGCGCCGGATCAACGCAAACGACCTGCGCGTCGGATTTCGCGTTGGTCAAACAGGCAAACCCATCGCAGGTATTGCAGCGCACACACTTGCTGCGGTTCATCTGCTTTTCATCAAGCATTACACCGAGCGGCGTGTGGAAAGGTTTATAGCCAAGCCTTTCAAAATCTTCTGCCAGTTTGGCAATGCGTGGTTCGTGGCTGACCGCCGGATGTGAATACGGCGCGCTGGCCCACGGTTCGGTTGGGTCTTCGCCGCGATTCCCGTGAACGCTGTAAAGATGTTCAGCGGCGGTGTAATACGATTCAAGTTCCGCGTAGCTGATCGGCCAGGCAGGTGATACGCCACCGTGATGTTTGATTTCTCCAAAATCCTCTTCGCGCAATCGAAACAATGCTGAGCCATAAAATTTCGTGTTCCCGCCGACGTAATAATTTGTGTGCGGATGCAGTTCCTTGCCTTTTTTGTCGTGCCAGATTTCCCTGGTGTTGTATTTGCCCTCTTTGACAGTAGCCAGCGTGCTCCAGTTGTCTTTTTCGCGCGGCACATATCCGCCGCGCTCAAGCAGCAGAATCCGTTTGCCAGACGGCGCAAGTTTGTACGCCAGCGTTCCGCCGCCTGCTCCTGTGCCGATGATGATCACGTCATAATGGTTCGAGTTCATTTCTTCTCCTGATCAATTCCCAGTTGGCGCCGGTCAATGAGCCGCTGCACTCAAAAGTGCCAACCCGTTATCAACGGCCCACGACCGACCAATAGCGCAGCAAGTTGAAAAGCAATGTTTGCTTTCGTTGGTTTTATCCTTTCAGGAGAGAGAAAAATTCCAGGAAGAGGGAAATTACAACTGCGGAAAGTTAGCCGGTTTAGCGGCGCTGGTTTTGTTGAACAAGGTTTCGCTCAAGGCCAATAGCAGAAGGGTGGCAATCAACAATGTCGGTGGCAGAATTTCCAAGCCAAATTTCCCCGCCAGCAGGCCAACCAATGAAGGCAGTGCTGATTGACCCAGCACTGCGGCTGAAATTTGAAAACCGATAATGTTGGCGACAAGACGTTGGCCGATTCGGTCAGGCGTTGTCGCAATCATTGTGGGAAAGATTGGCGCGCAAGCCAAACCTATAAGCGCGATGCCGATAAAGCTGAGAAGAGAACTGAAATTCGCCCAAAGCAGGATTGAGCCAGCGGCCATAGCCAGAATGCTGCCTCGCAACAGTCGCCGGGTTGAAATTCTGTTTGCTGTAAAGCCTGAAATGATTCTTCCGCCAGTGAAACATCCCCAATAAATGCTTGCCCAGATTCCTGCGGTTACCCGTGAAACGCCGCGCGCTTCGGTAAACAAGGTATAAGGCCAGGCTCCGGCTGCGGCTTCTATACCTGTGTAAATGAAAAAGAACGCTACGCTTAACCAAACTTCCGGTAGTCGCCAGATTTGATTGGGCTGAGTGAGCTCTGCCGCCTGGTTTGATATTGGAGTTTCAGTTGCCGTGATTGATGCTGGCCATAACTTATGCGAAAGCCCGAAGCACAAGGCTAATGCAAGTTGTCCGGCGGCAACGGTAACGTAGCCGAATTGCCAGTTTTGTCCGGAAGCGATTACAGCAGTCATCAACGCAGGGCCGATGGTTGTCGCTACGCCATAGCATGCATGCACCCAATTGGAAGTTTGCGCATTATGGAAATTGGCGATGTATGTGTTCAGCCCTGTATCAATTGCGCCAGCTCCCAACCCACTCAACAATCCAAACGCGATCAGAATCCCCCAGCTTGGTGCAAGTGAGTAACCGAACAGGCTGGCGCTGGTAGCCAGACAACTGAGCGACAACAGCACGCCAATGTTTATTCGCATCAACAGCCAGCCAGTCAGCAGGCTTGAAAATAGATAACCGACGGTAAATAGCAGTAGTAGCGAACCCAACGTATTGAGCGGCAGCCCAAATGTCGCGCGCATTGAAGGCCAAGCTACAGCAAGCAACCCATCAGGCAAACCCAGGCTGAAAAAGCCTGCATAGGTTAAAGAAACCAGCAGCAGGCTTGGGCGTAGCTTCGACATCGAATTCAGATCCGGATTGCTTTTATTTTTGGTGGGCTAAATTCTTATGGCCGTTTGTCAAAAACTGCATTTGCTTCGGATGCTCACCCAGCCAGTTCACCCGACCAGAGCTGATGTCGTATAGCGCGCCGACGACTTTCAACTTTCCGCTGCTGACGCGGTGGCGAATGATGCTGCTGCGGCTGAATAATTCCTGAATGGAGTGAAACACGTTTACTTTGATTGTTTCGGCGATCAATTCATCACCCTTTAATGCCGGATGATCATGCTTCGCCGTGCGGACTGCCGGATTGATATGGGCCAGCACGGGCGGAATGCTGCCGTGCACTTCGGCATGTGTGACAGCCGCGGTCACGGCTCCGCATTTCGTGTGCCCCAGGACCACAAGAAGCGACGTCCCTAAATGTTCTGTGCCGTATTCCGCCGATCCGGTTTCGTCCAGACTGCCGATGTTGCCAATGACGCGAATGGTGAACAGGTCGCCGAGCCCTTCATCAAAAATCAGTTCCGGCGGCACGCGCGAATCGGAGCAACTAATGACCGTCGCGACCGGATGCTGTCCCAAAGCCAGTTCAGCTTTTCGCGCGGCGTCCTGATGTGGATACTCCGGTTTGCCTGTAACAAATCGTTCATTGCCTTTTGTCAAAGCCTCCAACACATCATTTGGAGACGGCGGATTATCTGCAAAGGCAATCAGAACCAGTCCAAAGACGGCGGCAGTTGTGCGTGTGAATTGGATTAAAGTTTTATGGAGCATCATTGTTTCCTAGTGATTAAACATAAATTCTTTGCTGCTCAGTACCGCCCAGACTAAATCTTCGATTGACTGACGCCGGATGTCGCCGACAATCTTTTCTTTTTCGTCCTGCGAAATCACGGAAAGCAGCCGGTTTATTTCATCTTTTTCAGGGCGACGGCTAAGCGCTGACAGGTATAAATGATTGATGATCGTTTCGTCGTTTGAGCCGGACTTTAGAAAAAAATCAATCAAGCCGCCCGGCGCGCGAAGTTTTTGGTTGATGGTATCTCCGTTGATGACGTGTAAAGCCTGTGACACAGAGGGTTCAGACGTTCGTTCGCACTCACAAGTGGCGAAGCGTGGCGGTTTGCCGAAGATGGTCAGAAAGTAGGAATTGACGCGTGCATCCGGAAGCTGCATCGCTCTGAGGCCAGCCGGATAGCCAGGAAAATCAGTGGCTACGCCTGTCACCTGAGAAATCGCGTCCAGTACAGCTTCGGCGGGCAGACGCCTGATGATGTAGCGCGAATAGAACCGCTCATCTTGCTTGTTCGTAGCATTGGGTTTTGACGACCGCTGATACGCTGCCGAATTCATTACCGTGCGGATCAAATGCTTCAGGTCAAACCCGCGATCCGTGAAATCTTTGGTCAACGCGGTCAGCAGTTCTTCGTTCGATGGCGGATTGGTCGCGCGCATATCGTCCACGGCTTCAACCAGGCCTCGCCCCATGAAGTTTTTCCAGACACGGTTGACCGCCGCGCGAGCAAAGTACGGATTTGAAGGCGCAGTCAGCCATTCCGCCAAATGCTGGCGGCGATCTTTGGGCGAATCGAAGGCCAACGCTTCGCCATCCAGCGGCGTTGGCGGCAGAGGCTTGTTCAGCCGCGGATGATTCACTTCTCCAACTGGATTGGAATACACCTGCACGTCACCCGCCCTGACGCCATTTTTCAGTCCCACGCGAGCGAACAGGTTTGCCATCTGAAAGTATTGTTTCTGCGTCCATTTTTCCAGCGGATGATTGTGGCAGCGCGCGCAGGTGATGGACATGCCCAGAAACGCCATCGAAGCATTTTCTGTCAGATCAGTGACATCCTTGTGCATCACGTAATAATTGGCTGCGCCGTTTTCCAGCGTATTGCCGCTGGCCGTAATGATGTCGCTGACGGTTTTGTCCCAAGGTTTGTTCGCCGCCACGCCATCGCGAAGCCAGTTATAAAAGCTCCACATCGCTGTCGAGCCGATCTTGTCACTGGAAACCAGCAATACATCCGCCCAGCGATTGGTCCAGTAATCGGTAAACTCTTCGCGGGCCAGCAATCCATCAATCAACTTGGCTCGCTTGTTCACCGATTTGTCGGCTAAAAAGCTTTCGACTTCCTGTGAAGTTGGCAGCGTGCCCGTCGCGTCCAGAAACGCTCGGCGAATGAATTCGCGGTCGGTCGCTTGCTCCGAAGGCGCAATGTTCAGCGTTTGAAGTTTTTTGATGACCAGTTCGTCAATAAAGTTTTGGCGCGGCGAAGCTGCGAACACTTCCGGCGAGATTTTGTTCGGATAGGGATTGGCTACGCGGGCAAAGGAAACCTGGCTTTGATACCAAATGCTGATGGCTGTTTCACCGTTGCCCTGCACTTGGACTTTGCCGACTTCATCCACCCAAGCCACCGAAGGATCAGCCGCCGAATACTTCACCCACTTGGTCACGTCTTCGGCGTGGCCGTCGCTGTAAGAAGCAATTACACGCAATTGCTGTTCGGCGTTGGCTGCCAGCGTTGACGCTTTCGGCGAAACTTCGACTTTTGTAATGCGCACGTCAGATTCCGCCGGAGCGGCCATTCCGCTGGCAATCCATTCCGAGAGAACTTTGTATTCCAGCGAATCGGTACTCATCCGCTTGCCGCCGCCGTGGCCAATCGCCATTGTAGGTTTCAGCAGCATCAAACTTTTCGCCGGTTCCAGCTTGTTGACGCGCCTACCTAATGACTGTCGCGTCAGCACGTTGAAGTCCGCTTCGGGGTCATATCCTCTGAGGGTCAGCTTTAACCCGCCTTTGCCCGCCGCCGCTCCGTGGCAAGCGCCGGAATTACATCCCAACCGCGTCAGCACCGGAATGACGTGATTGCGAAAACTCCAGCCGCCAGCCGGAGCGGTAATTTCACCCACTGGTTTTGTCGTATCGAAGGTTACCGCCGCTGATTCCTTCTTTCCGTTGGCCGAAACCAGTTTCGGAAATCGAGTGTTGGCGTAAGCGAACAACCCAGCCATTGTTAACCCGATAATCGTCAGCTTCAGAGCGTTATTTACAGTTTTCATGGTCGTATTCTGAAAAGAGGATTGACGTCGCCATCTTACGCCAGCCTCACCGTAGCGTCTAACCTTTCGTTCGTTCGTGACTACGCTTCGCTGAACGCCGCCTGCACCAATCCTGCACCGCGATCCCGCGCGTATTCCTGAGCCACTTCGATCAGAAGCGCTTGGACCTGTTCCTGTGTGTAATTCAATTCTCCTACTATAACTTCCAAATTATCTACAACGAGACGTGCATCATAGTGGCCTAAGGTGTGGAGAAGCGCGAAACTCAAAGCAGCCAATCGCGCCGCTTGTGGTAGCTTTCCTTGCTGATAAGCCACGAATCCAAGCTGGACAAATGTCATTGCTTCGCCCGCCCGGTCGCCAATCTGACGTCGCATTTCTAGCGCACACTTGAGCTTCTCTTTTGCTGATAAATAGTTGCCCTCATTCAAGTCAATTGTGCCAAGGCTATGCCAAGCAATGGCTTCACCTTCTCGATCGCCAGTTACTTGTGCGATCTCTATCACGCGGTAAAACTGCTTATATGCTGCGGGAGAGTTTCCTTCACCTATGTCTATTGTGGCGAGATTAATCAAGGTCGTGACTTCTTCCGTACTGTCAGCTATTTGCTGAAATATAGAAAGCGAGGCATGTAATTTTTCACGAGCCGTTTTGGAGTTGCCTTCTTTATAATCAATCGTCGCAAGCCCATTCAATGCTATGGCGGCATCTTTAGGCATTTTGTCGCCAGCTTTGGCAAGTGCTCGTTCGTGCCAACTTCGGGCTACTGAATGGAAAC
>CAZXHW010000110.1:0-13709 GCA_964639915.1 uncultured Heliomicrobium sp. | reverse complement strand
GAGGACTGGGTTTCGTGAAGTTGCAAGTGAACTGTGAACGTCACGCCATGATCCGCATTGTTTGCCACCTCGATCCAGCCCTTATGCTCTTCGATAATGCGCCGGGAAACTGGCAAGCCCAGACCGACGCCGCTGCCCACATCTTTCGTCGTGTAAAACGGATCGAACAGAAATGGAAAGGCCTCTTCTTCGATGCCAATGCCGCTGTCGGAAAACTGCACGCCAATAAACTGCTCTCCGTCCTTTTCCGTCAATTGATCTTCATAGCCAATCCGTAAACGTCCGCCTTGCGGCATGGCGTGAATGGCGTTGACGATGATGTTGATAAAAACCTGCCGGAGCAATCCTTGATCGCCGCTGACCAACGGATTCTGCGCAGGATGGAATTCCACCTCGACTTGCGCGGGCTGTAATTTGGTTTCCAGCATTTCCAGCGTGCTGGAAATCAGAGCGTTCAGACCAACCGCAACGGGCTGAATCTTGTAAGGCCGAGCGAGGTTCAGCAATTGCCGAACGATGTTCGTGATGCGTTCAACTTGCGTCAAAATGATCGTGACGTTGCGGCGGCGGCGCTCTTTGGAATCTTCCAGATCCTGCAAAATCTGTTCGGCGCGCATTTCAATGACATTCAGCGGCGTGCCGATTTCGTGCGCGACGCCTGCCGCCAACCGCCCTACCGAAGCCAGATGTTCGTTGTGCCGCAATTGCCGTTCTAGCTTCAGTCGTTGTTCCAATTCGCGCGCGGCGTTGTTTCGTTGTTCTTCCAAATTATCGGCCATCCGATTGAACTCTCGCTCAAGCTGCGCAAACTCATGACCATTGGCAGGCACAATGACGCGGTAATTCAGGTCGCCGCGCCCCAGTGCTCTGGCTCCTTGCAGCAATTCTTCCACAGGACGCAACAAGCTGTATCGCGTCACCAGAATAACGACGAAAATGATGGTCACGAACAACAACAACGTCACCAGGGCGATTTCCCGCCGAGCGCGCGCGTAATCCTCCTGGATAAAGACCATCGGCAACGCCAGCTCAAAAGCGCCTTCCAGCGCTTCTCCAACGCGAATCGGCATCAGAACAGAGATGACTTCGCGGTCGTCAATCATCCGAAAAGTTTCGATGACTTCGCCGTTGGCCAGCACACGGCTGACGCCCGGAGGATGTTTGATTTCTTCCTCCACCAGGGGATTGGAAACCATTTCGACATCGCCTGTTTTTGAAAATAACACGACCCCATAAACGCGCTGATTGCCGCTAAGCCGATCTATTAGCTCTTGCGCTTCTGTCTGCTTTCCCAATCGGTACAATCGCTCAAGCGCGATTTGCAACGTGACGGCATGAGCGCGCACTTCCGTCCGCATCGCCCGCTCCAGTACTCGCTCGCGTTGGTGCAGAATGAAATACCCGCCGACGGTCATCACAACCCCCACGACAATCGTCAGAATTAGGATCAGCCTGGTGCTGGTTTTCATGGTTCGCGATTCAAGTTACTTCATTGAGACATAAATTTTAGACAGGATTTTCAGGATGCTTCAGGATTGATATAGAACATTGCTGTTTGCTGAATCATCAGTTCGAAAAATCCTGCTCATCCTGTCTAAACGTTTTTGTGCTCTGTGATGCTATCGGCTTAGCCTCTTTGCTCCGGCATCGCAATTGGCTCTTTCTTCTCTTCTTTTTTCTCGTCCCCTTTTTCGTCTTTCAGGGTTTTCAGCAAGTCTTTCCATTCAAACCAGCCCTGTTTGCCGCGAATCCATTTTTCGAACCAGTTGAATTCGGCGACGGCTTTGACCAGTTGGTTGCGCGGGTCTGGAATGCCGTGCGTGTTACCAGGGTAGACCATGAACTCCGTCGGCACGCCGAGCTTTTTCAAAGCCATGTGCAGTTCTTCGCTTTGCGGGCGAGGCACGCGCTGGTCGCCGACGAGAAATCTGGAAAGCGCCGACATTCTCTACCCGGCAACGGGCCTGTTTGCAAGAGGATTGAAAATCTGGGGTTGGGAATTGAATTCTTTTCCCTGCATGTTCTGAGGCTGGTGATGACTAAGAATGCCGCGTTGTCCGTCACAGCTTTTCGTCATTCGCCAGCAACCGCTCAACAGGAGTGCGACCTTGAGCATCGCGCGATGCGATTTCGCGGGTTGGTTCTTCGATCTTGAAGTCGCTGACAGTCGCGATAATCCCTAGCGGCTCTTGATCAAATAAGCTGAGTCGGCGATTGATTCTGTCCTGGTTGGGCCTGGCTTCGCGGAAACGTAGAAACAGTCGCCATAATATTCCGATGATCGCCAAGGTTCGGCCAGCCTGCTGCACGGTTGTAATATCGCTGGTCATGCTCAACGTCATTCCGCATCCCAGCATCACCCAGGTAAGCCCTTTCATCAGTTTCATATTCACTCCACTGAACACCGTTTCGTGGCTGATTTCGCGGCAAGTTGCTTTGACTTGTTCGAAATCACCAAAGCGGCGCGCGGCAACTGCGGCGGCTTGTTGCGGCGACATCCCGGCGGCGATGTTGTCGCGCGTGCGCATTTCAATGTGGAATCTAAGCTCCTCTTCAATTTCCTGTTCAGTCGCCCTTGCGTAAAAGCGCCGCAAAATGGATTTGATCATCGTCATAGTTGCCGTCCTTTCTACGCCGCCTGCAATACTTTGGCGATTGCGCCACTAACACGCTCCCAATTCGCGGTTTCATCCACAAGCTGTTTTCGCCCCACGCGCGTCAGTTTGTAATACTTGGCGCGGCGATTGTTTTCCGAAGCGCCCCATTCGGCTTCCACCCAGCCTTGCTCTTCCATGCGATATAGCGCCGGATACAGCGAGCCTTCTTCAACCTTCAACACATCATCCGAGGTTTGCTGAATTCGCTGAACGATCTCGTACCCATGCAGCGAACCGCGCGACAGCGTTTTCAGAATCAGCATCGCCAGCGTGCCTTGCAGCAGATTGGTTTTGGTTCGTTTCTCCATAAGAAGCCTCTCCCCTAGAGTGGGTAGGGGAGAAAGTAATTGCCCTCTTCCTGGCTGTCAAGGAAGAGTCGAGACCATCCCCCCAGACGCAGGCTTTTCTCCAGGTTCGCGCTGGGAATAACTGATATGCATGATTTGACAGTCATCCTAATAACGACCCCGCTCACCTGCCGGAGCTGCCGCTGAGACTTTGGACTCTAAAAAGCCGTATTAGCCGACGGACTTGGCGAACCTGTCTCCGCCTTCAACGACGCAACAGCTTCTCCAGGGCATCAAAATTCAACGGCTTGACAAAATGATAATCGAAGCCCGCTTCCTGCGATCGCCGCTTGTCCTCGTCTTGCCCCCAACCGGTCATCGCAACAAGGATGGCGGTCTTGCCCCACGGCTGTTCACGAATGCGACGGCAGACTTCGTAGCCGTTCAGCTTTGGCATCCCGATGTCGAGCAAGATCACTTCGGGCCGGAACGTTTCCGCCGCTTCCACGGCCTGCAAGCCGTCGTTCGCGGTACGCACGTCGTTCCCAAGCAATTTGAGCAATATCCTCAGCGATTCGGCCGAATCTACATTGTCATCGGCGACCAGAACGCGGCGGGACGAGCCAACCGGCTCAACGACTACTGCCGGTTCGGCTTTCTGAACTGCTGATACCACCACCGGCAGGCGCACGATGAACTCGCTACCCCGCCCCTCACCTTCGCTGCGGGCCTCGATGGTCCCGCCATGCATCCCGACCAGTCCCTTGACCAGCGAAAGCCCGATCCCCAGCCCGCCGGTGGTCTTTTCCAGCGCCCGGTCCACTTGCGTGAACATCTCGAACACCTTCCCCAGCATGGTTGGGGGAATGCCGATCCCGTCGTCCGTCACCGAAATTACCGCCATCCCAGCTTCACGCCCGACCGCCAGCCGGATTTGCCCGCCGCGGTTCGTGTATTTGGCCGAGTTTGTCAGCAAGTTGGACACGACTTGAGCCAATCGGATCGGGTCGCCGTCCACGATGATCGGCTCGTTCGGCATCACGACGGCAAGGGTGTGGCCCGCCTGTTCGATCACCGGACGGGTTGTTTCCACGGCGGAATCAATTACCACCCGCAGTTCAGTTCGCTCCCGACGGAGTTCCAGCTTGCCTGTTGTCACCCGGCTCACGTCCAGCAGATCGTCCACCAGCCGCACCATCTGGCCGAGCTGCCGCTCCATCATCGCCCGGGCCTGCTCGACCGTCCCATTCGCCCCGGCCATCCGAATGACCTGCAAACCGTTGTGGATCGGGGCCAGTGGATTGCGGAGTTCGTGTGCCAAAGTCGCCAGAAATTCGTCCTTGCGGCGGTCAGCGTCGCGGAGTTGGCCAACCAGCCGTTCTTGCTCCGCCTCGATCAGCTTGCGGGCGGTGATGTCCGCGACCGTCCCGTCGAAGCTGATGAGCCGCCCAGGCCCTTCGCGGTCGAAGTTCGCCCGCCCTTTGCCAAAGACCCAGCGGACCGACCCGTCCTGGTGAACCACCCGGTACTCTTCGGCGTATGGGGCAGGGTTGTCGGGGCGGATCGCCGCTGCTACCGCCTCGCGGATCCGCTCACGGTCGTCCGGGTGAATGGCGGCGAACGCCTGTTCGTAGTCCATCGCGTCAGTAGTGCCCGCGAAGATGATGCGGAACCGCTCGTCGGTGGTGAGAGTGTTGGTTGCCGGGTCAATGTGCCACGCTCCCAGTTCTGCTGCGTCCAGAGCCAACCGTCGCCGCTCCTCGCTCTGATGCAAAGCCGCTTCGGCACGAACTCGTTCGACCGTCGCCCAGGTCCGCTCGACAGTGTCTTCAATTAAGGCGACCTCTTGCCGGGTCCAGTCTCGCCGGTCAGAGACGTGGACGGTCATCCCGGCCACGAACTGGCCGCCTTTGACCAGCGGCACGTCCACATGGCCTCGCACCTGGATAGCCGCGAACGCCGCCCGCTCCTCAGGCGACCGGTCCGGCTGGGTGGTGGCGTCGGCCTCGATGACCGTGCGGCCGTCGAGCAGGTCGGCGAGCAGGGCCGGGCCGAAGGCGGTGACCGGGTATCGGCCTGCGAGCGGCCGAACGCCTGCGGTGTAATCCCGCTCGATGACGTACTCGTCGCCGCGGATCTCAAAGTAAACCACCCGGTTCGCCCCCAGGTGCTCGCCCAACACCCGGCTGGCCTCGGCCTGGACGTCAACCGGGTCGGAGAGCGAGCGTAGCGTGTCGGTCAGCGTGACCAGGAACGTCTGCCGCTCCTCGGCCCGCTTCTGGTCGCTCACGTCGAGCGTCACCCCGTCGAACCGGGTCGGAGTTCCGTCAGCGGCGTAGAACGTCCGCCCAATAGCCCGCACCCACGTCACAGCCCCGGTGTCCGGGTTCACCGTGCGGTAGTCCACGTTGTAGGGCGTCCGGCCCGCGATGCTCTGCTCGATGGCCTGGCGGGTGGGCTCCCGGTCGTCCGGGTGGAGGCGGTCGTAGAACGTCTGGATGGTAACAGCGGCGTCAGGCGGCAGGTGGAAGTGGGCTTTCACCAAGTCGTCCCACTGGAGCACATCGAATGGCAGGTCGCAGTACCAAAACCCGACCCCGCTGCTGCGGCGGACGAACGCCGACCGCTCCTCGCTCTCTCGCAACTGCCTCTCTGTCTCCTTCCGCTCGGTCACATCGCGGGTCGTGCCGGCCACCGCTTCGACCTCGCCATCGGCCCCGATGATAGGCACGAAGATGTAGTCGTACTCCCGTCGCCCGTTCGTCCCTGTGAACGGCACCTCGCCACGGATCGGCTGTCGCGTGACCCGCACCTGGTCTATCTCCCGGTCGTGCATCTCCGCGTGCCACGGCTCGTAACCGATCTCCAGGAACGTCTTTCCAATCGCACCCTCATGGCCGCGACCCCACATTTTTATGAGGGCGTCGTTCGCGTAGAGAACCTTGTGGTCGAGGCTAAACACATACACGAAGTCGGGCGTGTTCGTCAGGACCGTCTCGTACAATCGCCGCTGCCGCTCGGACTCGGCAGCGAGGCGGACGACTTCTTGCTCGGCGCGCTTGCGGTCGGAAATGTCGATGAGCAGCGACATCCCTTCAGAAGGCGAGTCGTCGAACCGTGTGCCGGCAATGATCAGTGGCACCCGAGAGCCGTCCTTACGAAAGTATTCCTTCTCGTAGGGGGCGGCGTACCCGTCTGCCCGGATGGTGCGGATGCCTTCCTCGTTCCGCGGAGTCCATTCGGCGGGGGTCATGTCGCGGAAGTTCAGTCGGCCGGCGGCCACGTCGTCGCGGGTGTACCCGGTCATCCGCAGGAAAGTTTCGTTTGCGTCCAAAATCAGGCTGCGGTCCAGGTCCCACCGGATCATTCCAACCACGTTCGACTCGAACACCCGGCGGAGCCGGGCCTCACTCCGCTGCAACGCCTCCTGAGAGACTTTCTGATCGGTAATATCGCGAATGAATGTGGTCAACCCGCCGTCCGCCGTCGGATACCCCTTGAGGGAATACCAGCGGCCGAATGGCGCATAGTGGTTCTCGAACTCGACCGTCACCTGTTCCGCCACCGCTCGCCGGAACTCAGCTTCAAAATGCGTCCCGACCAGCGCGGGGAAGACTTCCCAGACACTGCGACCGAGCATTTCAGCCCGGGTGAGCTTGTTGATCCGTTCGGCCTCCGCGTTTACGTACACGATCCGCCAGTCCCGGTCGTAACGCATGAACCCGTCGGTGATGCTTTCGAGGGTCGTGACAAGCTGCTGCTGGGCCTCGCTCTGTTCGGCTTCCGCCCGGTGGCGTTCGCTGATGTCGCGGAACACCAGCACGCACCCTACGATCCCGCCGTCCTTGCCCAGGATCGGGGCGGCACTGTCGTCAATCGGTCGTTCGGTGCCGTCTTTGGCGATGAGTACGGTATGATTCGCCTGCCTGACGACGCTCCCTTCCTTCAAAGCCCGCAACACCGGATTCTTGACCTCCAGCCGGGTGGACTCGTTGACGATGCGGAACACCTGGGTCAGTGGCACCCCCATTACCTCGTCGTTTGTCCACCCGGTTAGTGCCTCAGCGACGGCATTGATGTTGGTGATGCGGCCATCGGCGTCCGTGACGATAACCCCGTCTCCGATACTGGCGAGCGTGGTCCGTAGCAGTTCGGCCTGCTCACGCGCCGCCTCTTCCCCCATTCGGTAATGCGGCCAGGCGCGGCGGAGGGCTTCACCGAAGCCGATGATGATGGACGCAGTGGCCAGAAACACGAACAAATCCAAGACGTTGCGGGGATCGTTCAGTCCGTGATGCCCACTGGGTTCGATGAATAGATACGCGCAGGCCATGTAGCCGAGAGCGGCAACGAGCAGCGCCGGACGATATCCGCCGATCCAGACGGCAACGCCGATGGCACCGAACAAGGTGACGAGCGGAAATGTATCCTTCAACACCGGGTCCAGCAGCCAGCGAAGCAGCACCGCCACCGCAAGGGATGCGAGTGAGGCGCCATAAGCGAGAGCAGAGACCCGGGCGGAACGATTCATAAGCGATCTTTGAACGGCCATATCTCCAATTAGAAATACACTGTAAAGCAGGATCGGTATATTGGCAGCGTTGAGAGCAGCATCACCGTAGTTGAGTGTTTCGGAAATGATCCACGCTCAACAACAATTTTCCTCTCACACATTTTCCTATGACGGAAACAAGTTTCGCTCATCGGAAACATTGCTTTCGGGCTTATTCACAAGAGAGAAGACGAAAATGGAAGGCGATATTAGAGCAGAACGAACGCTCACTCCAAAGAGAACTGCGTTTAGCACGATGATTCGGCTAAATTATCTGGGCAGGGCTGGATGGCGCTAGCCTGACCGCATGTGCTGGACATCGCGCTGAGGCGGTACGCCGAAGACGCTCTGCACTCGCGGCTGAACTGTGAGGCGCTTACATAGCCAATCAAGCTGGCTGCTTGGCGGGCGAAAAGGCGATTTACAGAAGCGTTCGTTCGATCAGCCACCAACCGCCAGCCAGCGCAATCAGAATGGAAAAAGCCGGAACGTAACGCGGAACGAAGTTTGGCTGTTGGCGCAATTTCCAGATTAGCGGCAAGATCAAAGCGGCAATGGCGATCTGGCCCAGTTCGACGCCAAAGTTGAAGGAAAACAGAGGAACAATTGCGCCGCTTCCCTGTTCGGCAATGCCGAGTTCGCGGAGCACCGACGCGAAACCAAAACCATGAATCAGCCCAAACCCAAACGTCAGCAGCCAGCGTTTGCTGGTGTCACGGCGAAACAGATTTTCCAGCCCGACGTAAACAATCGAAACGGCAATCATCGGTTCGACGATCCAGGAAGGCAGATTGACGACGTTAAACGTGGCCAGCGCCAGCGTGATTGAATGCGCGACAGTAAACGAAGTAATAATCTTCGTCGCTTCGCGCACGCTGCTGCCTGCCAACAGCAGCGCCAATAGAAATGCCAGATGATCAAATCCGAAAGCAATGTGCTCTAACCCAAGCACGAAAAATTCCTTGAACGATTGCCCGGCTTTTGCAGCTTCAGCTAGTGCATCGGCGGAAGGTTGGTAGCTGGCGAACCCAGCAACCAGCATCTTTGAACCGATCATTTTTTCGCCGCCGATCAATTCCAGATACTGGCGGTGCCCACGCGGCAAGCGGTCAATCAGATTGGATTGCAGCGTAAAGACTTCAGCTTGCGGTTTGGCGAATGAAAAATGGAAGTGTGCGCCATTGCTATCGTCCAGCTTGATGTCGCCGATATCGAACGAAACCGGTTGCCCTGCGACGCTTACGCTGATTGCTTCAGCGGCAAGCTTCTGAAGTTGTGGCTTAGCTTGAGCAAATTCCGCTTCAGTAATTTTGCCGTCGCGGTCACCATCGAGCGGCACAAGCGATTCAATGTCTGAACGAGCAAAAGTCAGTTGAGCCTCCACACGATTCCCATTTAGCTTCAGCACGGCGGCGCTTAACCCGGGATCGTGGGCAAATGCGATGGCAACGGCAACAATAATAAAAACCATTACCAGACATAACGTGGAACCCCATCTGACAATTCTACTTTTCTCGTTCATCTTGCCTCTCTCAGTTCAAAAACGAAGGCCGTAGACAAACGCAGACAGATGCCGATCTGCGTTTGTCTACGGGAAAAGAGTTACTTATTTGGCGAAGCCGACAATCTTGCGGCCATTTTGCGGCGTTGCTTCGTACGGGAAGACTTTGTTATAGCCCAACTCGTTTCCAGTCACACCGTCAACGTTGGTGAAGTTCAACGGATTCACCTTCAAGTTGTTCGGGTCACGTAAGTCGCTGGTCAACGCAATGACAGCGATGTCCACCACGTCGTCACCGAAGCGGCGTCCGTTTGGCCATCCGCCTGGCACGAAGAATTTGCCAGCAGGCTGACCTAAGACCTGGCTCGGCAGACGGAACGGATGACCGGCAGCGCGGCTTTCCAGAACGTCTCCGCCGAAAATGCTCAGACGCGAGAATCCTGCGTCATCAGCATTTGCGGTATCGGCCGAGCCGTTACCGGCCAAGCGAACTGGATCTGTCGAAAGATCAACTTTAATCAAATCAGGAATGTAGATCGCTGCAATGTCCGCGCGATTTCTGTCAATCGCCACGGTCTGGCCACCGGCAACCAACGCATTGATCAGCGTTGCCAGTTCAGGGCTTTCGGCATATTTGCGGAACAGTTGGGAATCAACCGTCGGCAAAGTGCGGCTATAGGTATCCTTGTCTTCGATGGCGACAAGGCCTTCGTTGAACAGCGGATTGCCCTGACGAGCGACCTGCACCCAGGTTGGACGGCGAATCAGGTCCAGAATCCCGCGTCCTTCGTTGCCAGCCACAGGCATCATCAACCGGCTGGTTGTGGCAAATACACCAACTGTTTGCTGGTCACCACCAACTTCACTGAGCGGAACGCGTAGCGCCATCAAATGCACGTTGAATCCGCCTTGCGAATCCTGCCCAGGATTACGAAGCTTCAACAGATCAAAGATGGACTGTACATCCGCGTAAAATCCGTCATCGCGTTGACCGGCAAATGCCGTGTATCCATTCGCAAAATTGGTGATCGCCTGTTGCGTGTACTTGTCCAGCGCGGTGCTGGTAGCGACGCCTTTGCGAGCAGGGTTTTCGCCGTTATCGCCTTCGTTGTAAAACGGAGTCGCGTTGCCCTGATTGTTTGGCGGAACCACGCCATTGCCAATCTGCGAGGTTGTGCCAAAGCGGTTGTCAATTTTCGTGATGGTATATGTCTGCGTCAGGTTTTGTGCAGCGTCGTCAATGTTTTGAACCACGCCCAGATAAGACTGAAGTATTGTTTTCTGACTCTTGTATTTGGTTTGAAATTCAAAGCGGTAGGTAATTGTCGGTCGTCCAAGCGCCATATCGCTTCCAAGAGAAACGTGGATTTCGTAGCGCACGTTTTCATCGAAGTTGTATTTGTTCGGACCGACTCCAGGATTCTCGTGCGGATAAACGCCTAACGCCAGATTTAACGCCTTGACGCCATTGGCATCAGGGCGAACGAACGCATAAACGTCTGTGGTGTTCGCCGACGGATCGCGTGTGATTAACGGAGCATCCATGTGGCTGGATGCATAAGCTGGCAGTGACAGGCTCGGCAGCAGCGCCATCGCTGCTACCAGTGATAGCACCGCGCCCTTTTTGATTTTTTTCAACAGTCTAGTCATCGGAGTTTACTCCTTCAAAATTGCAAAGTTGTAGGTTTAGCCCAGACGTCTGAGCCGTTGTTTGTGGCACCAGACACACAAAGAGCATTGCGCCAAGCGCCTGGGGATGTCTTTGCGTGTCGTGATCGAGGTAAGTTAGAGCTTCAACTGCCGCAGTTGATCCAGTTCACTGGGCAGCAAAGTGTTTTGAATGGCCGAAGCGCGTTTTATAAATTGGCGCGCTTCGGAGAGTTGATTGGCTTTCGCCGCGAGGATTGCAGCGTGGAGATAAAGCCTTGCGTCCGCTGTGCCAGTAACCAGCGACTGTTTCATTGTCTGCCAGGCTTCATCGTGATTGCCCGCAGCCGATTGCGCCCAGGCCAGCGCATCCAGCGTGAAAACGTCCCGGCGTTTTTTCAATTCGTCTTCGGCAAGTTTCAGCGCTGTGGGGACGTTTTCGCCACGCGTCGCCAGATAAACGGCGAAGCTGCGTGGATCGTCTTTTGCGCCATCCGCTGTTAAATCAATTTCAACTTTTTGCGCATCGTTTGCGCGACCTGCCGCGCGAAACGCGTCAGCCAGCGCCCAGCGATATTCCGGCAAGGGATTCTTTTTTGCGGCGCGTTCCAGCAAGGGCACGGCTTCATCGAATTTCCGTTCCGCCATCAACACTCGTCCGCGAGCCAGAAGCGCAGGCGCATATCCTGGCTGCAATTCCACCGCCTGATCGCAACTTGCCGCCGCCTGCTTCAATTCCCCGGCTTGTAATTCGTACAGTGCCACTTTGCTCCAGGCCCACGCCGAAGCTTCCGCATCGCCAGAACCGGAAGCCTGAGCTGACATTCGCATCAAAACGCGAGCGCCGCTCAAATCGCCTTTCAGCCAGCGAACGTGCGCTGCCCGGCTGTAAGCCTGCGGCCCGGGTTTTAATTCCATCATCCGCTGATAAGCGGCAATGGATTCGTCCAGCTTGCCCTGTTCCATCAGCACATCACCGAGCAAGCCAAAGTCGAATGCCAGCCCCCGCGAAGCCGTAAGCTGACGCGCAATCTGCTCGGCTTCGGCAAACTGGTGCAAGCTGTGCAGCACATGTCCACGCAATAAAAGGGCGCTTTCCTTTGCTGATTGTTGGGTCATCGGCGAAAACGATTGAGCCGTTGACGGTATCTTTCCCAATTGGGCGCTTTTTGCTTCCAGACACGCAGCGCACTGTTCCGCCAGCTTGTAAAAACCGGGATCAAAACTGGCGCGCGCTTTTTCGACATAATTCCAGCCCAGCTTTTCAATCACAGGCAGCGATTGTTGCTGGTTCTGGCTGGCGCGAATTTTCTTTTGCGCTTCGCGGATTTCTTCGTCGAGTTTCGCGTTGCCGTCATGTTCAGCCAGTGCGATCTCGCAAGGTGTGATTTTGATTGATGCTGCGTCCGTCGCTTGACAAGCATTCACCGCCAGCATTGAAATCATCAGCAGTCCTAACCCAATCCAACGTCGCATTATTCTCAACTCCTGGTTAAAACAGTTCAGGGGACCGGTTCGATAAGACCGTGTTTGGGAAGTGATGATGGGGGAGATTTGCCAAAGCGCCAGTACAGAATTAGTCGGCATTCGCCAAATCTGTTGGCTCCATCATCACTTCCGAAACACGACCTTCGATAAAACTCTTCGCGGCACACTTCTCCTTCCACATTCACGGGCGGGAAATTTCTTCCGTCCGTGAATGTGTAGTGGGAAGTGATAGTGAGTCTTGGTAAATGGTTGTTAGAGTTTAGCGTTCCACCACACGCCGATTGGCAAATTCCTGAAATCGCGAATCGTCGTTTGCGCCTTTTCCTTCACGAGTCAGCCGAGCGGCCCGGCCAAGTTCTGCCACGACCGGCTCGACATCTGCCGTCAGATTGTTCAACCGTGTCAGCGCCAAGGTGTAATTGCCAGTCCTATTTGGCTCGAACGGTGTGGCGACAATTACATACACGCCAGTTTCGGGCAGCGTGAAGGTAATTTGCGCGTCCTGACCGCCGCCGCTGTTGTCGTCAACCGCTACTGTCGAACCATTGTTCTTGTTCAGCAGCAGCAGCGAATCAAACGAAGCCGAAGCCAGCTTGATCTGAACGCGGTCACCTCCGACACCGGCGAACCAGTACGCATCCAGATAATCTCCGGCAGCCGTTTGCAGATCGCCAGTGGCAATCTGCCCGTTGACCGTCGCGCCATAGGCGATGCTTTGCATCGAATTGCCGATCAGCCGTAGCGTGTAACCGCCTCTGCCGCCGGGGTTATCTTCCGCGCTGGTGACAACCAATATGTATTCGCGCGTTTCAGGAATGGCCGTCAACAGCAAGGCGTTGTTGTTGACAATGTCTCCGTTGCCTAACCCTCCCAAATCGTCATCCGAAGCTATGGCAGTTAACGTGCCATTGGTTTCGCGTTTGTACAGAACCAGCGACGGATCAAATGTCGTAGAGCGCAGATCGAACGCGACTCCTGTACCCGCCGCCGCCGTAAAGCTGTATGCGTCGAAGTAATAGGTGCGGAAGTTTGCGCCCAACAACACCTGATCATCCGTCGTTAACGCGCCACCAATCGTTTGGCCGATGGCGGCAGTCTGCAAAACAACCGCAGGCGCTGTGCCACCTATACGGAATGTGACAACATTTGAAGTTTGTCCGTTTGCCGTTATCTGCACGCTAACCTGTCCGGCGCCGGCCAATTGCGGCGGAATAATGACATTGATCTGATCCAGTCCTTCAAAATCAGGATGCCGCCCGGCATACGTCACAGTAGCTGTCACGCCCTGAATCGTAACGGTGACCGATTCGGCAACGCCGTTTTGGTCAGATGGATTTGCTGCGGGTGTGTTGCGTATTCCAGTGTTGAACAGCACCAAATAATTTGGCTTCTGCGGTGTGCCGGGATCAATTGTGCGTTCAGTGCCGTCTGGATTGATCAGCGAAACGTAATTGACACCGTCGCTGGTCACCAGTCCGGCAGCCGTGCCGCGCCCGCTGGAATTCACGGTAAAGATTCCAGGCGATGTGCGGTTGATTGAAACCGAACCGCTGCGTGTTGTTCAGTTGGCGTTGGTC
>CAZXHW010000109.1:0-13766 GCA_964639915.1 uncultured Heliomicrobium sp. | reverse complement strand
GAGCCGATCCGATTCTTGCAACTGGATTAACGGTTTTCGGCGCAATTGCCAGTATTGTTCATTGGCTGGCGCGACCACATCTGCTTTCCATTTTGCTAATGGTTGTGTGGTATGGACTGGTGGAAGGATTTCGCCGCAAACGCTCGAAATGGATTTTTGCCACTCCGCTGCTGATTGCACTTTGGGCGAATTTACATGGCGCGTTTGTTGTCACCTTTGTTGTTCTGGGAGTTTACGCCGTTGGTGAAGTGCTGGAATTTGCAGCGCGCGGCGAGTGGAAAAGCAGGGAACTGCTCAGCGCTTTGAAAACTTATGTATCGGTTGGGTTGCTGTCCTTGCTGGCTGCGATGCTGACACCCTATGGCTTCATGCTGTACGGGCATTTGTGGCGCTACTTGACCGACAAGCAGTTGCTTTCGACGATTGATGAGTTTCAATCGCCGAATTTTCACTCGACGGATGGCAAGCTGATTGAACTTTTGTTGCTGCTGGCAGTTGTCGCGGCGGCGAATGCGCTCAGGCAAAAACGATTTGTGGAAACCGGATTGGTTTTGCTTTGGGGGCACATGACGCTGCAATCCGAACGGCACGTGACCTTGGCGGTTGTTGTTCTGACGCCAATTATTGCTGAGCAGCTTAGTAATTTATTGTCCGAATTTTTCGACTGGGCAGCGCAAGGCGACGAAACTCGCTCTAAGGCATTACGCGCTGCCTGCAGTTGGTACCGGAGCACGATGGCAATCAATCGCCAATTAACTGGAGCTTCCTGTTACGCCGCCGCTGTTGCGTTCGTGGTTTTTGCTGCAAGCACCGGATTGGCTGACAAACTGTTTTCTCCGCGTTTCGACGAAAAGCGGTTTCCGGCTGGCGCAGTTGAATTCGTCCTCAAAAATCAACAAATCAGCCAGCTATCTGGCAGGTTGTATGCGCCGGATCAGATTGGCGGGTATTTGATTTACAGGCAATTCAAGGTTTTTGTGGACGGGCGAAGCGATTTTTACCGGCAAGGTTCTGTGCTGGAAGAAATGGGCAAACTGGAAAGCGTTCGTTCCGATTGGCAAGGTTTGCAGGAAATCCTGGACAAACGCTCCGTTGATTGGATGTTGCTCAAACGCGGCCAAGCTCTGGCGCAAATCGCCCTGTTTAGTGGAAAATGGGCGAGCGTTTACGAAGATTCGATTTCACAGGTTTTAATCCGAAAAGCCCTGACGCAATCAGACCCGGCATTAAGCCAAACACTGAATCAACATTTGGATTTGTTTTCTGAGACCGTGCCCCACAACCAAGCCGCTAACGGTCAGCGGAGTTCCGGCGAGCTATTCACAAGCTCTTCATCATTCGCTGAAATTCAGAAAGGTGAGTTTATGACTCTGAAAAAGATTATCCGTTCATTTCGTCACCCGGTATTGGCAACGGTTGCCATTGCAACGCTGAGCGTTGGTGTGGTCACCACGGTTCCCAGCATTCGCAATCATATGGTTGCCAACCTGGACTCAGGCTCAAACTTTTTCTGGTTCGATGACGCACCCGAAAGCGGGGACGCTGGCCAGGATGGAAAGAAAAGCAATTCCTTCAAACGCGTTTTTGGCGCGCCCTTCCGTATGGTTGCCAGAATGTTCAGGCGCAACGACAACAATCTGGCCAAAAAAGCTACCGAAAAGGACATGGAAAAAATGCGCGTGATTCCGTTGAGCCGTTCGCAAAGCGGTTCGCCGGATCAAATCGCCGATGCCGCGAACGGGACAACCACCGAAGCGACGACGGTGGAAATGGCGGCGCAGAACATGTTTGATGATGCTGTTGAATTGCGCGAAAAAGGCCGCGTTGACGGCGCAATTGAAAAGCTGGTTGGAGCAACCGTTTTGCAACCGAATTTTGCCGAAGCCTACAACATGCTTGGTGTGTGTTACGACGAAAAAGGGCAATACAGCCTGGCGCAGGATGAATACAAAAAGGCGCTGAAAATTGAATCGAATAACGCGCGCTTTCTGAACAACATTGGCTATTCGTACTACCTGTCCAGTGATTTTGGGAACTCGATCAAACACTACAAGCGCGGTTTGAAAATCACACCCAATGACCGCCGCATGCACAACAACATCGGTCTGGCGTATGGCCGCAAAGGCAATTATGACGATGCCAAAGAGCATTTCATCATCGCCGTGGGTGAAGTGGGCGCGTATCTGAATCTGGGTTACCTCTATACGCAGGATGGCGAGCAGGATAAGGCGATCAAGTCTTACGAAGCTGCGCTGAAAATCAACCCCGATTCGTTGCCTGCGATGAGCAATCTGGCGCAGCTTTACGAACGCAAAGGCTGGCTGCGCGAAGCCGGATCGCTGCAAGCGCAATACAAGAAGCTCAGCGAAGCCGAGAAGAGCAAAGATCAGGTTGTTGACCGTCAACCCTAACCGCTTATTTGATTAGTCGGGAGCCGGAAGTCTGAAAGCGGAAAGTTACTTTACTGGACGCTGCCGATTACCGGCTCCCGACTATCGTTTACTCAAAGTGAAATTATGCCTGAAGCCGTACAAGCCAAAACAAAGCAATTTGCGCCGCCAATGCCCGAATCTTTTGAAGAGACGGGCTTGTCGTTTCAATTCCTGGCCGATTTGGCCTTGAAGACTGCGGCGACTGAAACGATTCAGACCACTGCCGGAATTGCAGAGCGTATGTGTTTGCCGGTCAGCGTGACAGAAATGCTGATGCAGCATTTGTATCGCGAAAAGCTGGTGGAAATTCGCGGCAATGTCGGACTCAACAACAACCGTTATGCGGTGCTGGATCGCGGCTGGGATCAGTTGCGCCGCATCATGGAAATCTCCGGTTACGTTGGACCGACGCCGGTTTCGTTGACAGCTTATACGGCAATGATGCGCTCTCAGGCTCAGCCTGATGACTTGGTTGGGCCAGATACGGTTGCTGAGGCGTTTACCGATTTGGTTCTGCCGGAAAGTTTGCTGCAAACGCTTGGGTTTGCGATCAATTCGCGACGCAGTTTGTTCATTTCAGGAATTCCGGGAACCGGGAAAACCTCTGTCGCAGAACGCATCAACAACGCGTTGCAAACACCGGTTTGGATTCCCTATGCGGTGGCGGTTGATGAACACGTCATCAACATTTACGACGGCCACAATCACGAACGTTCGCTGGACGAAGCGCAGTTTGATTCGTATGACAAGCGCTGGATCAGAATTGCACGGCCATTGATTATCGTCGGCGGTGAAATGAGTTTGGAAAGCACCGACCTGATTTACAACCGCGCTGCGCGATATTACGAAGCGCCATTCCAGATGAAAGCCAACTGCGGAACGTTGGTGATTGACGACTTCGGACGCCAGCGTGTTGAGCCGGAAGATTTGCTCAATCGCTGGATTGTGCCGCTGGAACGCAAAGTGGACTTTCTGACGCTTCACACCGGCAAAAAGATCAGCGTGCCGTTTGAAGAGCTGGTCGTCTTTTCAACCAACCTGGAACCGAGTCGGCTGGTTGACGAAGCGTTTCTGCGCCGAATGGGTTACCGCGTTCGCATCGAACCGCCTTCGGAAGACACCTATCGCCGCATTTTTGAACGGTATACGGAAGGAGCGGGCGTGTCTTATGAGCCGCTGGTGCTGGATTACCTGATTTCAAAATATCCTTCAGAACGGCGCGTCATGAAAGCTTGCGAGCCGCGCGATTTGATCAACCGCTTCCTGGACATTTGTCAGTACAAGAGCCTGCAGCCGACGCTGACTACTGATCTGCTTGATCTGGCTTGGAGCAATTACTTCGGGATTGCGCACGTCTAAAGCGGCAGATTGAAGAAAGTATGAAGTTTCGTTTTTCGATTCGGGTTGGAGTTTTGTGTTGCTGTTTGTTGGCAAGCGGGTTGACCGTGTTTGCTGATGAGTTGCAGTTGCGCGATGGCAGTGTCATTGAAGCAGACGAAGTTTGGGAAGCTGGCAACGCAATCTGGTATCGGAAGGGAAAGGTGCAGGCTTACGTAACCAAAACTGATGTTGTACGGATTACCAGGCGGCTTCCGGACGAAGCTTACAAAACCATTTCCTCTGTTGCTGAGCAGCCAAATTCCAAGACAAATTCTGGGGCTAAAAACGCGCCAGCCAGTGGAAAACGAAAGGTTGCCAAGTTGTGGCTGAAAGACGGAACTCAAATCGAAGTGGATTCGGTTTGGGAAGAGTCTGACCGAATCGTCTACCGGCTAGGCCAGATGCAAACGGACGTTGAACGTTCGCAAGTTGTGAAAGTCCTGACCGGAATAGAAGCTTCAGAAAGTGGCCCAACATTACCGAGTAATGTCGGATTAAGGTTTTCCACAGGCAATCGTAATTTGGACAGTTTGATCGTGTACAACGCGACCAGATATGGAGTTGATCCGTTGCTGATTTACCTGGTGATGCGCGAAGAATCAGGCTTCAACCATCGCGCCGTTTCCAGAGTGGGAGCTCGTGGGTTGATGCAGTTGATGCCTGCGACTGCTGCGCGATTGGGCGTGCGGAACATCCATGATCCGGTTGAAAACGTTGACGCCGGAACGCGCTACTTGCGAACGTTGATTGAAATGTTTGGCGGGGATATTAACTTGGCGCTGGCAGGGTATAATGCCGGTGAAGGCGCGGTTTTGAAATACGGACGCCGCATTCCCCCATACAGCGAAACTGTAAATTATGTCTGGCGAATCAACACTGCCTATCGCCGTGCAGTCGGTCAGTAAATAGGCTGTCCGGCAAAGCCGGTCGAGAAGGAGGAAAATTATGAAGTATCTCGTCCCTCTTTGCCTGGTGTTTTTGTTTGCGCTCACAACCGCTAACACCACTTGCGCGCAGGAACCCAAATCGCGCGAAATCCTAACCAATGACTCCATCGTCAGCCTGACCAAAGCCGGGTTCAAAGAACGCACAATCGTCACGCTGATCCGCACATCGCAAACCGCTTTCGACATTTCCACACTCAAACTGGTCGAACTGAAAAAACGCAACGTCAGCGAAAAGATCATCACTGAGATGATCGAAATCACCAATCGCCGCGATCTTGCTCGCCGATTGACCACACTGCGTGACGATGAATTCTTTTCCAAAGACGATGAAGCGTTTTTCAACGGTTCGCAGGTGTTCAAAGAACTGCCCAGCGAAAAAGAAGCTCGCAAGCAGCAAGATGACGCGATGATTTTTGGCTCGGAGTCGGGTGGGAAGAGCAAATCCCGCTCTCGTGGCATTGGCCCGAATGGCGACAGAGAGGATTCCAGCGAATTGATGGGATCGGCTTCGGTCAGAATTATTCGTCCGTCCGGCGAAGTTCCCGGCGCGAATCCCAAACTCGAACGCGCGCCGAAGCTGGACAACCAAGGCGTCATGGAAATGGTTCAAGCCGGTTTTTCCGAAGGCACGATTATTCGCAAAATTGAAAGCTCGCAGGTCGAATTCGACCTTTCGCCGAAAGCCGTCGAAGAGATGAAGAAAAACCGAATCAGCGAACGCGTGCTGACAGCAATGAAAACGGCGATGGATGAGTCCAAGTGAGAAAGGCAGTTTCCAGATTTCGGTTTTCGGTTTTCGGCTGTTTGCTGACACTGGTTTTGTTCGGCACAGCAATGTTGGTTTGTGCGCAAACGCCAAAGCGCCAACAGGACAAACCGGCGAAACCTGCCAAAGAAGCCTCCGGCGACACAATTGCAATTGAAACGACAGAAGTATTGTTGCCAGTTACAGTCAGAGACTTGACCGGGCAGTTTGCCACTAATTTGAAAGCTGAAGATTTCGTTATTTACGAAAATGGCATCCAGCAGCCAATTTCCTCTTTCGCGTTAAAGCGCTTGCCGGTTCATGTCGTGCTGTTGATTGATACCAGCAGCAGCGTCACGCGTGAACTGGAAGATTTCAAAGCATCTGCGCTCAGCTTCATCAACCAGCTAGACCCCGACGACCAAATTTGCCTGATTCGTTTTGACGACAAAGTTGAACTTGTTCAGGACTGGACCAACAATCGCAATACGCTGAAACGCGCGATGAACCGTCTGGCAACCGGCATGTTTACCAAATTCAACGACGCCCTGTACCTGGCCGCCAAAGAACAGTTGGGCAAAGTCACAGGTCGCAAAGCCATCATCGTTTTGACCGACGGCATTGATAGTGGGCGTGGTTCAACCACTTCCGACCGGGCTTTTCGCACGCTGGTTGAAGAGGAGACTTCGGTTTATGTGGTCAGCAAAACGCGAATCCAGGGACAATCGGACCGCGAAAAGCTGGAGTATTACAAAAAAAACTATTCCGCATCGGCGGCCAACCAACTGCGAATTGACGGGTTGAAAATGTCACTGGAAGAGCTGGAAAAGAGCGAGCTTTATCTGATGCGAATTGCGGAAGAAACTGGCGGGCGAATCTTTCTGCCGGAAAGTTTTGATGATCTTGGCAACGCTTACCAGCAAGTCGCCGAAGAGTTGCGCAGTCAGTACGTGATCTTTTACACGCCAACCGACCCAACTGCGGATGGCAGCTATCGTTCCGTTCGCGTCAAAGTCAAAACTCCGGGCTACCGCGCCACAACACGTTTTGGCTATTATCCGAAATAAGATTTTTAACGACCCCGCTGGAAACCCTCGCCCCGTTTGAACACTCGATCAATTATGAATCTGAACAACTCCTCAAATGAAAGTGTGTCGGTGAAATGGCCGCGGGCAAAAATGCTCAAACTGGTGGCCGGTGGTTTGGTGATTATTGGTTTAGCAGCCGCTGGCTATTGGACATTGCGGGGCGAGGCGTCAAAAAGCAGCGAACTGACGACAGAAGAAATCATCAATCTGGCCAAAACGGCTTCGCCCGAAGACCGCCAAGCCTGGTTGAAACTTGCGCGCGGAGTGCTGGCATCGGAAAGCGTTCATCAAATTGCTGCGCCGGTAGAACCGCGAAACAACCAGGGCGAAGCTTCCAGAGTCGAGCTTGGCTATCAATTATTCTTTGACCCAATTCTGTCCAACGATAAAACGACTTCGTGCGCTTCGTGTCACCACCCGGATTTCGGAATGGCTGACGGAATGACGAAAGGTGTTGGGTTTGGAGGAAAAGGCTACGGCGCACACCGCGTGGGGACAGGGCCGGAGCTTGCGCGCAATACGCCCAGTCTTTTCAACGTCGCGTTCAACGAATTTCAGTTCTGGGATGGCCGTGTCCGCACGTTGGAAGAGCAGGTTTTGGTTCCGCTGTTTGCCGAAAACGAGATGAACCAAAACAATCTGGCGGATTTGCTGAAGCGGTTGCGTGCGGTTCCGCGGTATCGAGAACTATTTGCCAAATCCTTCGGCTTCAAATCCAAACAAGATGGCAGTGAAATCAATCTGCAAAACATCGCGCGAGCCATTTCCGCTTTTGAGCGCAAGCTGAACATCACCGAAACCAATTACGATCATTTTGCCAAAGGCAAAGACGACGCGCTGACAACCGAGCAGTTGCGCGGTTTGGTGGTTTTTATGGGGCAGGGACAATGTACCATTTGCCACACGCCGCCGAATTTTCACGATGGCGTTTTGTCTTCGATTGGCACGACGACATCGCCTGACAAAAACTCGCCGATTGATCCCGATCCTGGTTTTGGAGCTGTCGTCCGGCGCGAAGATGGGTTTGGAATGTTCAAGACCCCTGGATTGCGCAATGTCGAACGCACCGCACCTTATATGCATAACGGAGCGTTCAAAACGCTGGAAGAAGTCGTTGAGTTTTACAACGATGGCGGCGGACGCGGGCGAGGTCAGGATGCATACAGCCAGGATTCAAAAGTTGCCAAGCTGAACTTGAGCGATCAACAAAAGAAAGACTTGATGGCGTTTTTGAAAAGCTTGAACGATCTTTCTCCGCCGCCAGTCGTGCCTGCTTCTGTGCCAAGCGGTTTGCCTGTGGTTGGAAAGTAAACTTTCAAACGTATCAGCGAAAATACCCTGCAATCAGAAAGAGCCAAAAGACGGAAACTGGATTGATTCCTTTTCCGTCTTTTCTGTTTGCTGCGATAGTTCTGTCACTTTTATCAACCACCAACCCGGAGTTTTCCATGAGCAAAAGCCCAATCATCGCATTGCTGGTTTTGTTGTTTGCCAGCCTTTCTGTTTCTGCGCAACAACTGACGCCCACTGAAGGCGATTTCACGATTCGTGATTTCCAGTTTGAAAGCGGAGAAACGCTGCCGGAATTGCGGCTGCATTACCGCACGCTTGGCAAACCGCAGCGAGACGCTTCCGGCAAAGTTACCAACGCCGTTTGGATCGGTCACGGCACGGGCGGAACCGGACGGCAGTTTGTATCGCAGCAATTTGCAGGAGTGCTGTTTGGCGAAGGCCAACTTTTGGATGCGGCAAAATACTTCATCATCCTGCCCGACGGCATAGGCCACGGCCAGTCTTCAAAACCCAGTGATGGGCTGCGCGCAAAATTTCCGCATTACAACTACAACGACATGATTACGGCGCAATACCGATTGCTGACAGAACATCTTGGTGTGAATCATTTACGCCTAGTGATGGGGACTTCGATGGGCGGAATGCATTCGTGGGTGTGGGGCGAAAAGTACCCGGACTTTATGGATGCGCTGATGCCGCTGGCCAGCTTGCCGGTGCAGATTGCCGGACGCAATCGCTACTTTCGCCGGATGGTGATTGATTCCATCACCAAAGATCCTGAATGGAACAACGGCGATTATAAACAGCAACCCCGCGGATTGATCGCAGCAAATTACACGTTGTTGATTATGAGCAGCATTCCGCTGCAACAACAGAAACAGGCTTCAACACGTGAAGATGCCGACAAGATGTTTGACAACGCAGTGAAGAATGCGCTGAACGGTAAAGACGCGAACGACATGCTTTATCAGTTTGACGCTTCGCGCGATTACAATCCCCAGCCGCTGCTGGAAACCATCAAAGCGCCGCTGCTGGCCATCAACTCCGCCGATGACCAAGTTAATCCGCCGGAGCTTGGCATCGCCGAGCGCGAAATCAAGCGGGTCAAACGCGGCCGCTTCATTCTGATTCCGATTAGCGATCAAACCCGTGGTCACGGAACCCATACTTTGCCCGCGCTGTGGAAACAGCATTTGGCAGAACTGCTTCAGGAATCGAAATGACCAAACAGCTTTGAATCCTGTGTCTGCGCATTGAGGGGTGAACGTCAAATCATTAAACAAAAGCCCGCTGCCGGGATTTGATCCGGCAGCGGGCTTTTCGCTTTTAAGGCTTCCAGCTTACGGAGCGAAGAACCCTGAAATATCAATGATCACGTCAGTGGTCGTTAGAGTGTAGCGTTTGAAGGCGACATCCGGTCCCAGGCCGACGATAAAGTGACGGTTGAAGACTCTGCCGGTCTGGTAGTTCGAAGTCGCGACGGTCGGTTGCGTGGCGTTGCTTGGCCAGAAGGTGACGTAGCCGTTGGCAGTCGCATTGAGGGCGGAGACGTTGCCCACCAGCGCGCGCGCGGTTGGCGTCAGGTTGGTGCAAGGGATTTGTGTCTCCTGGGTATAAACCGTACCTCCGACCATTGGCGTGCCGGGTTGATAGCAGGCTGGTTGGCTTGCTCGCGTGTCCATCAATCGCAAGGGTGCGCCGAGTGAGTTGAACAACAAGCCTTGTCCGTTCGCATCGGTCGCTTGTGTGCTGTAGTAGCCCATCACGTCAATTACCAAGTCGGTCGTTTGCGCCGTGTAGATTTTAAATTCGCCGTTGAGCGAGAGTCCGACCGTGAATGGTGCGTTGCGATTGATGCCTGCCGCAAAGTTCGAGCTTGACGCAAAGGGCTGCACGGCATCCGCAGGATAAAGCGTTAGATAGCCGTTGCTGACCGAATTCGTCGTTGTCGCATTGCCGGCCAAGGCCAGCGCGCCATTCGGGATCGTTACGCCATCGCAGGTCAGGACACCAGTTTGCGTGCGAGTCGTGGCGGCTTGCAGTGGCGTTCCAGTTGCCTGGCATCCAGTGAAACCTGTTCGCGTTTCCAACAGGCGAATCGGCTTCGGCAAGGGATGGAAGTACAGTCCGCCTGCTGCTGGGGGAGCGTAATAGCCGGTTACATCAATCACGATGTCTGTGGTGGCACTGACGAAAAGTTTGAACGCACCGTCATTGACGCCAAGGCCGACAGTGAAGGCGTTGTTCAGGATTTCATTTGCCAGATAGTTGGAGTTGGTGACGCCTGGTTGTGGTGCATCGCTGGGGTAAAGTGTCAGGAAGCCTGTGCCAGATTGCACGGTCGTCGCGTGACCGGTGATGGTTGTGGCGTTGGCCGGGATGACGAGGCCTTCGCAGGTGCCACGTGCCGGTTGCAGCCGCGAAGTTCCTCCCGCAATCGGGGCGTTCGGTTGAAAACAAGCGTTGGGACTTGCGCCGGGCCGCGTGTCCAGCAAGCGTACAGGACGCGCCAGCGGGTAATACATCAAGCCCGTGCTGCCAATGTTGACCGTGTAAGTACGCTCACCGAAACAGGTGTTGCCATCGTCGTCGGCTCGGATGGTGAATACAGAAGCGCCCGCCATCGTCGGTGTCCCAACGATCATATTGCCGTTCAAGCTCAAACCTGGAGGCAGAGTTCCCGAACTCAGGCTGAATGTATACGAACCTGTTCCGCCCGTCGCCGATAATGTTGCGGTGTACGAAACGAAGGTCAGCCCGTTGACTAGCGTCGCCGGATTTACCGTGATGCCGGTGACGGTAACGTTCAATGTCGCCGTCGCCGTCGCGTTACTGCCATCTGTTGCTGTCAGCGTAAAACTGGCATTGGTTGCGCCGCACGTGGCAACGATGTTGGCCGTGACCGTGCCGCTGGAATTTGCGATGCCCGAAACCGTGACGCCATTGACGGTGGCGGAAGCTCCGTTGTTGACGGTAACGGTTACGCTGTTGGCTCCGGTTTCCGCGTCATTGACCGTCGCGATCTGAGAGTTGGAAGCTGCCGCCCCTTGCTGGCGGGAGATACCTGTCTGTGCCGTAATCGTTGGCGCAGTATTGTTGACAGTCAGCGTGAAGCTCGCATCCCGCGTTGCGTTGCAATTGTCGGTGGCGCGAATCGTCACGGTGTAGCTGCCCGCCGGAACATTGTTCGGCACGCTGACGACGCCGGTTGAGTTGTTGACGGTGATGGTTCCCGGCACGGTCGAAGGCGTGACGCTTTGCACCACGATGGTCGAGATGCTGACGTTGTCGGTGGGGCCGGTCGCCGGATTGACGGTCGTGGCCGTGCCTGCATTGACCGAAGCGTTGTTGTAACTGAGCGTCGGTTGCGGGTTCGCGGTCACATTGACGGTTAGAAAACCGCCTCCGATCCGGTTTCCGTCCGAGACCAGGAAGAGCACCGTGCCGGAAGTCGCTGTGCAGGAAGCCGACACGACTGCCGCAATCGTGCCGCCGGTATTGGTGATGCCGCTGACTGTGATGCCGGTGGCAGTGCCGCCCGTGGCCTGCGTAACGACGAGCGAGTCGGCGAGAGTCTGCCCATCCAAAACTGCTCCTACGGTAACTGCCGCACCCGCCGGACTGCCCTGTTGGCGGCTGATGGCCGCTGCTGGAGTGAAAGTTGGGGTGGTGTTTGGGGAAAACTCCGAGGTATTGCCGTTCGCGTCGGTCGCCGTAGCGGAGATGATGGGTTTACCCGAAACCGGGGGGTAATTGAATGTAAAACTGCCCGGCCCGGCGGCCAGGACCGTAGAGCCGAGATAGACCTCACCCTGGCCGTAGCCGTCGGCATGGTAGCTGGCACTGGCGAACAGTTCGATCCGCACCGGATAGGCCGAATTGGCCGTGCTGCTATCCAGCGTGCCGCTGATGGTGGTGGCGGTCACAGCGGTCAGCACGGGAAAGTTTTGCAGATTGTTCGGGCCTGTGTCAGGGTCATTCGGATCATTGGGCGTCACCAACGGAAAAGCTGGAACTTCGAGGTCAATGCTGAGTTCTCCGTTCCCCCAAATCCGGTTGCCAAGCACGCGATTACCAATGCTGTCTTGATTAATTACGACCCCGTTACCGGCGTTAAAAGCAATCAGGTTGCCCTGCGTCACCCCCGTTCCGCCAATCGTGTTATTACTGCTCCCCTGAATATGAATACCAGCATTGCCACCATTGCCGAGTGGGGATACGCCATCGGCCTGCGCGCCAATCCGGTTGCCTGCAATTGTGTTGTTTGATGCGGAATCAGTCAGTTCAACGCCAAATCCCAAGTTACCAGAGATGAGGTTCCCTTCCGCGGCGTCGGTGATCCCATTCCCATCCGTGCCGATCAGATTGGCTCCCGCATTTACTGATCCTTCTATAAATACTCCCCTTGCATTCGGGATCGCAGAGGTTCCGGCGGCGCTGGTGCCGATGTAATTTCCCTGCACTTTATTGCCGTTTGCCGCCCCACTGAACAGAATTCCCGTATTAGAACCTGAAATCACATTCCGTTGTGCTGGCAGTACGCCACCAATCTGATTGTTGCTGCTGTTCGAAAAAATGCCGCTACCGCCATTGCGAATTTCCGCCGTCCCCGTGGCGTTTGTGCCAATCAAATTACCGGCAATTGTATTCCCGTTGCCCTCCACGACGATGCCATTATTGCCATTCCCGGCAATCAGGTTCGCTTCCAGCGCATCGCTGACGCCGTCCGCGTTCGTTCCGATGCGGCTGTTACTGCTTCTTAGGATGACGCCGGCGTAAGCGTTGGGGTTGGGCAGGGCGGCAGTCCCCGCCGCGTTCGTGCCAATTCGGTTTCCCGCGATCACGTTCCCGGTGCCGGTCCCCGAAGTGTCCAGGCCTAAATTACTATTGCCGGAAATCAGATTGCCTTCATTGGCATCGTTGACGCCGTCGCCATTTGTGCCGATGAGATTGTTGGAGGAGTTTACAAATCCCACTCCACCGTAATTCGGCATGGCCGCCGTCCCGCTGGCATTCGTGCCGACGAAATTGCACTGCACAACATTGTTGCTGCTATTCTCAAAGCGAAGGCCAGAGCGAATGATGAATCCGTTGATGACCAGACCGCGCACCTGACTGAATGAACTGTCGCTGCCAACGAAGTTCAAACCGTAGTCAAAACTTGCACCACTGGCTGCCGATAGTTGAACCAGCAGGGTGGAAGTGAATCCGCTGCACGTGGCTCCCGGTTGGCTGCAACCGTCAATCGTCACCGGGCGCGTGATGTCGGGCAATTGCGTGGCAACCGTGACGGTTCGCACGCCGGAACCGGGCAGGTTGAAATTGATGGTGTCGGCGGCGGCGGTAAAATTGGCTTCCTGGATGGCCGCCCGCAAGGTGCATTGCTGCCCGGCGGCGGCGGATGAATCGCAGATGCCATCGCCGATGTTGATGTCTGCGGCATCGCCCACATCATTGACCGTCAGGGTGGCAAACATAACGGCGGGCGACGCCGCAATTGCAGGCGTCAGCGCGCGGTTGAGCAGGAAGGATTGCGGCGCGATTCGCTCAATCAATCTGCCAAGCGCGGATTCAGGCCGCAGTCCCAAATGGCTGGCCGCCACGCCCGGCGTCCCCTGTGCCAGCAAGAGGCCGGAAGAAAGCAGAACAGACAGGATCATCAGCGGGACGGAAAATCGCCGGGTAGGAACAAAGCAGGTGCGAGACAAACGAATTCTGGTCAGCATAATCAACTCCTTATGATTTTGAGGAAAGCCTTCGTTGTCTGGGGAAGGATTCACGGTGTTTGCTGGTTTCCCTGGCAGGACTCGTGTGGGTGTTTGTCCGCAGCGGGATCAGCAGGTGGTCTTAAATGTGTTTTGCGTTTCCCTGATCGCCTTGC
>CAZXHW010000108.1:0-13835 GCA_964639915.1 uncultured Heliomicrobium sp. | reverse complement strand
TGCCGCGCAGCCGCAATCCGGGAAAGCCAACGCCACCATCTGATCTGGGCGCTTCAGTTTGTAACCAATAAAAAAACGACAGGCTCAATTCTTTAGCTCGTTGAACATGAAGCTCGCGGTCGGTTTCGTTCGCATCGGAAATATCGCCAAGCAAATAATCCAGCATCGGCACATTCATCAGTGACACATCGGTGGCGTAAAAGCCGGGAGTGAAATTTGTGCGATCAATGATTCGGCGATATGTCCACAAACCTGCAAAAGCCGTTGACGGTTCGCGATGAGGATCGAAATGGTAACGATGCGGCTGCATCGTTCGCGGATGGGTGATCTCCCAGCTTAACAACCGTCCAGGCCAAGGCGGCGAAAGTTGCGGCACGTAATCTCGCCAGAAGTTGTAATTCGCAGGTCGCTGAATGGTGTGGTCTTCGCCTTCGCGATGTTCCATCGCAAAGCACATCGAAAATGCCTGAACATTTTTTGGCTGCGCTTGCTCAGGGGCGCTGGGTTCGCCGGTTTGCGATTGAGCCTCCGCGCCGGTCACATATTCGGTTCCGGTCAGCGGCAATAAATCGCCAAGCTCTGTGGCGTCCAGAAAGTAATCGGCATGAATTGTGGTTTCGTTGCCGGTTTGCCGGTCACGCAAAGTTATGGATCGAACTTGGTCGCCTTCGACATCCACGGCAATGGGGCGATGGTTCAGCAAAACGATCAAGCTTCCATTGCTGATAAATGGAGCCAACATCGCGTTGATAAGCGCCAATGCCACACGCGGTTCGTGGCAAAGCGGCGAAACCCATCCGTTGCCAGGGTTCAGAAACGGATTGCCGCGCGCGGCTTCGGTCATTGGATAATTTCTGCGGTAATAATTCCGCACGCCGTCGCGAAATGTCCGGTAGGACGCTGTGCAGCCAAAGCGTTCGATCCAGCCGTGCTCATCCGGCGGAACGGCTTGCGAAGTGAGTTGACCGCCAAGCCAGTCGCATTCTTCGGTCAAAATCACTCGATGACCGCATTGCGCTACGGCCAAAGCCGCCGCACAACCGCCGACTCCGCCGCCGACAACCAAAACGTCAGTTTTGCGTTCGTTCACTTGAAGCCCTTTCAAACAATGCGGTTCAGTAATTCTTTGCCGTCAATGAAGCGCCGGAAATTATCCAGGAAGTGTTCGACCAATCGTTCGGGTTCGTTTGAATGCCCGCCGCCGGAATGCGGCGTGATGAAGCAATTTGGCGTTGTCCACAGCGGATGATCGGGCGGCAACGGCTCCGGTTCCGTAACGTCCAGGTAAGCGGCGGCAAGCTGTCCGGACAATAAACTTTCGCGCAAAGCGTCTTGGTCAACCGTGGTGCCGCGCCCGACGTTGTACAAAATCGCGCCGCGTTTCACCAAACTCAGCCGTTCGGCGTTGATGAAGTTTTTGGTTTCCGGGCTGGCGGGCAGGATGTTGACTATGTGATCAGCCGTCGGCAATAAACTGTTTACTTCGCTTTCCGGCAACACGCGAATCGGTTCGTCGCCAGCAACTTTCCGTCGAACGGCGACAATGTTCATTTCCAGCGGAGCGAGCAATTCCGCTACGCGCCGCGCGATGTGGCCAAAACTGAGCAGCAAAACGGTTTGCCCTCTCAACAATCGCGAAGCCGCGCGCGTTTCAAAGTAAGGCCAGCCGTGATTAGCTCGCTGGCTTTCCATGGATTGCGGCAACAACCTGGCCAAGGCGTAAATCATTGCCACCGCGTGTTCAGCAGTTGGTTCGGAATACACGTTGGAACTGTTGGTCAGCGCTTTGTTTTGTTGCCGGAACGCTTCGCGCAAATCGTCGCGATCGTACGGCGTGTACCCGGCACTGCTTAAGTGTGCCCATTGCAAACTTTGACTCTGCATCAATTGTTCAGGATCAGGCTGGCCAAACGCAATTTCAGCATTATCGGGCAGAGTTCGTGATTCGGCGCTGTTTGCCCAGGCTGCCAATGTGCCGTCGCCAAAAATGACTCGATGTTTGCCAAGGGCTTCGCAAAGCTTCGTTTTCGCCTCATCCGACAGGAGCGCATTGCACCAGATATTCATAGTTGGATTTGTTTACCTCGATCAAAAGCTGGCAGGAATGGGAAAAAGCAAACGCGCCGGTCGCCGAGTGTTCGGCTGGCGCGGCGCGCTGGTTGAAAACACCCAAAACGATTCAGATCAAAACTCCAATTTTTCGTTATACATCATGTCGGCGATTTTGAATCGCATGTTGAGCTTAATCGTTGATGTGAGTTCCGAATAAAATCGTATAAATCCGCTCTCGGCAGAAATGAATGGTTCGCCATTTAACTTTCGCGGAAAGATAAATTTCGCTCCCATGCCGTCATTGCCGGGTTGCATGTATTTATCCAGGAAAATACGTTTGCCGTCCTTGGTTTCCAGATACGTATTGGTTTTCAATTGGCCGGGGTTGGCGGCTGCAAACGCTTGCATCGCCGGACCGGACAACCGCCGGTCGGTTGAATCGTAATCCACAGCAATGACAATCCATTCGGTAGAAGATTGTTCGGCAAACTGTTTTAACTGTTCGGTCATTTGCGGGTTTTTTGTCATGACCTGTTTGGCAAAAGCTTCGCGGATTGGCTTTGCCGACAGAAAACGAATGCGCAAGTTCAGATTCACAGCTTGATTCAATGCGCCATTTGCGTTCCGGTCATTCGAACTACCCGAGCTTGAGGTTCCCGTTGCGCCACGTCCGCCGGATGCAGTTGGACTGAAGAACATTTCCGAGGTATTCGTTTCAGTTTGTGTCTGGCCCCAGGGAGAATCATTGAGCATCTTGGTGACGTCTTTTTCCGACCATTCCATCCAGGGTTTGTATTTTTTCTGCGCCTGGGCGGCAACCGCCAACGCAAAAACGCAAAGCAGAGCAACAGCAATTCTTCTCATTATCTCCTCCAAGTAAGAAATTTACTGGCAAACAAAATCCAGAAAGGTAGAAAACCGATCAGAACCATGATCCAGCGCAATATCCCGGCGCTGGTGATCAATATGTATGACTGACATCAATAGTGTCGCCTCTTCATCGGTCAATCGCAAGCTCAGAAGTTCGTAATTGGCATTGCTTTCAATCAAATCCGAAAGCAGAAAATGCTTGCACCCGAACGCAGGAATTGCGCCCAATGAAATCCGTTTTACCAATCCGCGCGCGCCGAAAAGTTCCAGCACTGGACGCCCCTCCCACCCCTGGTCATCAATGTTCAGAACGCAGATCAATTCATCAAAACGGCTTGCGGATTTGCTTTTGACGACGCGCGCGCCAGAAACAATGTAATCCGTCGCCAATCCGCCGCGCTCTTTCGGCTTTTGATAACGGCGTGCTGAGCGTAATCCGGGACGAAAATGTGTAAAGGCATAAGCGTTCCATTCCGCAACTCGGACCTCCACCTTAAACAATGTGTGGTTTGTATCCGGCGAAACGGCAACTGCCAAACCGCCCGAAGAAAATTCTGCCGGTAGCGATAGTTGGGCAAAATCCAAACAACAGCTTTGGTGCGCTCCCAGTTTGATCAATCCGCGTTCGGTTTGTGACGGCAATGCGGCGGAAAGCTTTTTGTCATCCTTGGCAAACCAGGCTGCTTTGCCTTGTTCGTCAATGGCGAAAGGTAACAGCCACAACGATTCTTCCAGCGGCAACCCGGCTCCCAGATAAAACTTTGAATCGAACGTCAAATTTCCATTCGCGGTGGCAATTTTTTGGTTGCGAAACAACAGCGGCGTGTAAAGCACGTTTTTCGCGCTGAACTGATTCTTCTCGTCGAACGGCACGATCGAGGGCTTTTGTTTGAAAACGCCCTGATGAATTGGATGTTCAACGCTAAAGCGTTTTTGCGCGTTACGGCGGATCATCAGAAACCCAAAGCACTTCGCCGTGCCTTCTTCATTGGTTACGGAAAGCAGTCCATGAGGCTGATTCTTGCTATCGGATTTCGATGTCCACGGGTCGTTAATGACGCTTCCTGAATTCAGATCGAAAAGCAGCGACGCGTGCGGCTTGAGTTCGTAGCGCTGCGTAGCAAGGCGCTTGCCTGCCGAATCCGTCATCACCAGTTCGCCAGCACTGCGCTGGCTGTTTGGGTTGAAAAGACTGAACACGCATTCGAAATCAGCCAAAGACGGAAAGGGCATTGAATAATAAAAACTTTCGGTGGTTTGCCAATGCAAAGGATCGGGATTGGCATGCACGTTGTCGAACGAGTTGGCCGTGCGCCAACGCACAAACGCTGAACTGAACAGATCGCTGGCGTGCATGGGTTTGCGGCTTTTTGGCCGCAGGCGAATCTTCATTCCGCCACAGAATTTTTTCGCGCTGCCAATCAGTTCCCGAACCGGAATGACGGTGGTGTTCATCGCTTTCACGGTCAACTGGCGCGCAATGCCGTTTACGCCAACGGCTTGTCCGAGCATGTCGTAGAGGTAAATTTCGTATTCGGTAGCATCTTGTTCATCGGCATGTCCGGCTGTGCTGACAAAGGTATCGGATGTCAGAACAACTTCACTCTCGATGCCAAGCTCAGGGTCTTCCACGATGAAGGGAGCCACAACATCCAGCCAGCAGGAAGCATTTTCTTTTTGCTGACCTCCCTGAATTTGACGGGACGCTTTTACTGAAGCATGTGGCAGAGGAAAAAACGGCGCAGACATCTGGCCAGTCAATGAACAGGATACTGTTGCCAGAAATCTGCGTCGGTTGAAGGTGGTCATTGGGGAAGCGAAAAAGAGTTGCGCAGTCAGAAAACTGCGCAACTCTTTTTGATGGATGGGTTAGAAGTTGAGACGAGCAACGATCTGAATCAATCGTCCGCCCGGGTCGTTTGTGTTGGATGAATCCGCATAAGCTCCCGTTACCTGCATGAACGCCGCATTAGATGCAGTGGTCGTTGCCGTGGTGTTTGGGTTGAAGAAATTGATGTTGTTGAAAGCGTTCAAAAATTCGCCACGCAATTCGAAGTTGACGCGTTCGGTAATCTTGACGCGTTTTACAGCGCTTAAATCAAACCGGGTAAATTTCGGGCCGGTGACGTAAACGTTTTGCGGAGCGCATTGGCCGCTATAAACCTGAACGCAGCTTGGACTATTAGCGGGCGCGATATAGCGTCCGGTGGGAGCGCCAAGCGAGCCATAGCCATTTGCTGATGTCGCGCTGACGTTAAAGGCCTTGATTGTGTTGTCAATGATGTCCTGCGGCAGAATGTACGCGATCTTTGCGGCATCGTCGAATCGTAGCTTATACACCTTCTGCAGATCCTTCGCGGTCATACCGACCAGGTTGACGTTGCCGAAATTGAACAACTGACCACTTTGCACGCGGCCCGCGCCGTCGAATTCCCAACCTCCGACAAAACGGTCCAGCCAACCAGGCGCATTGCCAAACAATGCTTTGCCACGGCCAATCGGCAGCTCATAAATCCAGTTGACCTTGAATGCCTGTTTCACGTTGAAGGTATTGAGCGCGTTGACGCGATCTGTACGGAACGAAACGCGCGATGAACTGAAGCCTTTGGAGAATTGATAATTGGCTTGAACCAACAGGCCGTGCGACAAACGGCGGCGCAAATCTACCTGCAATCCGTCAAACCGCGTGTAACCACCGTTGCCAGTGAAGTTTGCTCCACCGCGCAAGTCCGGATTGGTCAGGAAGAAATTCGACGGTAAACCTGCTGCCAAAGCATTTGTTCGCCGTCCAGCGTCACTGTGCAAATTGGCTGCATAGGTGTTTGGCGCTGGATTGTTCAATGCCAGCGGATTGACGAATGTTGTGCTAGTAAAGTTTGTGGAGGTGTAATTTGCCGCAACGCTTGGATCAACTTTGCCATTGAAGTAGGCCAAAGTGATGGGCAATGGAGAAGTTCCGGTGCCGGGGCCGAAATAGCGATAGGTATTGCCACGCCCCGCGGCAATATTGGCCTGCAAGTTGGCCTGCGCCAGTTTGAATTCGGCGAGCATGCCGTTTTCCACAATGTTGTTTTCGTTTGAATTGAGATCGTATTCCGTCCACCCGCGCAAATAGCGTGTGCCGACGTAACGAACTTCAATCGCAGTGTCTTTATTGATTTCGCGCTGGATGCCAAAGCTCCAGGATTGAACGTAAGGAACCTTCAGATTCGGATCGTAAATGTTCGCCGAAGCCGTGATCGGTGCAGCGCTGGTTCCAGCGATGAACGGATAGCTCGGCGTCGTCGAAAAACTCGGCGGTCCCAGTCTGCTTTTTTCACGGAATAACAAGGGCAAGGAACCCAAACTGCCGCCCACCAAGTTGCCAATGGTCAAGTCGCGGTTGGTGGTGACAATAATTCCAGGATTTGCAGACAACGTGCCACGAAAATCGCCAATACCGAATCTGCTGTAGGACATGGAATAGCCGCCACGCACCACCGTTTCGCCGCTTTCACCAGTCAACTTCTTTAGCAAGCCGGTTTTGAAATTCGGCCGCCAGGCAAAGCCAAAACTTGGCGCAAAGTTTTTGTAATCGGGATTGTAGGATTCGTCGCCTTCCTTGAATTGAACAAATTGCGAAACGCGTCCCGTCAGAGTTCCAGGTTTGAAAAGGTTTCCAGGGCCGGAAACTCCCCACAAATCATCAAGGCTCATCGTCGTGTAACTGCTGTTGTTCGGCACAAACGATCCTTGCAATTCCCAACGCAGCCCGTAATTGAGCGTCAGATTCTGGCGTGCGCGCCAGCTATCCTGAGCAAAAAATCCGATTTCGCGCTGACGTGAGCGTTCAAAGGCATTGCCAAGATATTTGTATTGGCCATCTTCTTCGACAAGCCGTGCGTTGGCGTTAATCGCCGTGACGCGACCGGTCAGCACTGCGTAAATGTTGCGGGCATTAGTAATGTCTGTGGCGGATGCGCCTTGGAAATTACCAGCCACGAACAAGGCGTTCGCCGGATCATTGACGTTGACGCCAAAACCGATAATTGGAACCAGAGTCTGAGCGTTGTATGTCAACTTGACTTCGGTGTATTGGGTGCCGAAGTTCATCGAATGCGAACCGCGCGTCCAAGTCAGCGTGTCGCTGAAGGTGCGAAATAGCGGGTTGCGGCGACTGGGCGCAGTGACAACGTATGGGTTTGTCAGACTGTTGCCGATCGCACCGTTGATGTTCAAGGCAAACCCATCTTGGTTGGCGATTGGCCCGCTGAACGTTGCTGCACTGGCCGAAGGGTTAAACCGCGAGGGACCACCTGAAAGTCCGGCGCGTGCTTCGTTGACGATTGTCGGCGTCAGAGTTGAGCGGAGGCCTATCGAACCGGTGTAACGATCCGCAGGCTGGCTGCCTTCATTCGGAAAGCCTGGGAAGGCGGGCTCTACGTTGTTCAAAAAGTCCGGGCCGCCACGACTGCGGAAATATGTCCACGAAAGTTCCAGATGGTGTTTGTCGGTCGCATTGACGTCGAAGCGAACGGTTGGGCGTTGGTTGAAACTGCTGCCACCTGGGCTATAGCTAAATCGCTGAAAATTGGGGTCGGTCAATTGCGTGATCCCGCCGACGCCATTGGTTGCGCTGCGAATGTCAGACAACAACTTTCCGATCGTCGGATCAATGGTTGAAGTTTGCGCGTTATTCGCAGCCAGCGTCAGCAAGTTGACTTGGCGGACTCCTGTCGAAGAGTTGTATTGGAACACACCTGTTTGCGCCAGGGGGCTGAGAATCGTCCGCTGCCGATTCACCTGTGTAGGCTGTTTGAATTCCTCGTAATTGACGAAGAAAAACGCTTTGTTTCTCCCATCGAAAAACTTCGGAATCCAGATTGGGCCGCCCAAACGTCCCCCATATTGGTTGAACAGCACGCGCGGACGTGGAGCTTTTCCGGTGCGTGCATCGGGTGCCAGATCGCGGTTGTTGAACCAATAATTGGAATTAAGCGCCGGGTTGCGATGATATTCATAAAGACTGCCGTGGAATTCATTCGTTCCCTGGCGGGTGACGAATTTGACCTGTACACCACCCATCGCCCCACCCACGGCTTCTGGCGTCGCGGTTGAAATGGTCACTTCCTGCACGGAATCCAGGCTTGGCGCAACACGAGCAAATAAACCATCAGTGGTTTTGTTGAAGTTGTCCTGGATATTGATGCCGTCCAGCGTGATGTCAATTGCCGCTTCCGGCAGTCCATTGACGATGGAATTGCGGGCATCTGTTGGCGTGGACACGCCAGGCAACAAGACAACAAAATTGATCGGATTGCGTGAAACCAGCGGCAGGCTGGCAATCTGGTTAACGCTTAATGTCGTGGAGATATTAGCGGACTGAGTCTGCAAAATTTCCGCACCGCCTTGCACGACAACAGATTCACTAGCGGCGCCGACTTCAAGCGTCACGTTGACCGTAGCCGGAACACCGGCGTTGATATTGATGTCACGCACCTCAGCCTGTTTGAAGCCTTGCGCGACAACCTTTAAGGAATAAGTTCCGGCAGACAAAGACGGAACTGTGAAAAGCCCATTTGCCGACGAAGCTGCTCTGAATTCAACGCCGGTTTCAGTGTGTTTTACAATGATCGTCGCTCCGGCTACCACCGCGCCGTTCTGGTCGCTAATTGTGCCGGATAAAGGAGTGGATACTTGTCCGAAAGCCGTGAGATTGAATAGTCCGGCTAGGACAAGTAAGACGAGTGACAAAGAGAGTTTTCGCTGCATAACTTCGGTCTCCTACATCAGAGGTTGATGAGTTGGGAGGTGAAACCGATTGGTGACACGCCTCCATTACTGCTATTCAATACAAATAATGTCCAGAATTCAGATTTCAGCTTGATCGGGGCAAAGAACCCCTAAGCAGAAATCTGAACACCAAGATCGAAAGAATGTAACTGAATCAGTAAATGATGGACTTGCAAAGCTAGGTTGTGGACTGCTTGCAAAGCTGAACTTTAGATTGCTTGACCATTCGCTTTGCTTTTTTTTGAAGGATTGACGGCTTGTATTTTATGCGTAGTGGCTCAAACACGCCAGATTTATCGGGCTCTCGGCTAAAAAATTTTGCAATCAAAACAAAATAGGGGTGCGGCATTTGCCGCACCCCTATTTCTGGGTGAAACCTCTTCCAAAGATTTAGAAGTTGATACGACCAACCAACTGGATTAGGCGTCCGCCGGGATCGTTCGTTGTCGAGGTGTCGCGATACGCCTGCGTCACCTGGCCGAACGTCGCAGCAGCAAAACCGCCAGCGGTGTTTACGTCGTTGCCAGCGTTGCCGACAATGAAGTTGATGTTGTTGAAGGCATTCAGGAATTCGGCGCGGAATTCAAAATTCACGCGTTCGGTAATCCTGGTCTTCTTGACGATGCTCAGGTCGTAACGAGCAAAGTTTGGTCCGTACAGAACCAGGTTGGTCGTTCCGCACTGGCCGGTGTAAGCCTCAATGCAACCCAGACGGCTGGCCGGAGCGATGAAACGACCGGTCGGCGCGCCCAATGTGCTGTAACCGTCTGCGCTGGTGACGCTAACGTTGTATGCACGGCGGGTGTTGTCAATGATGTCCTGTGGCAGGTAATAAGCGATCTTGCCTGCATCGTCAAAACGCATCTTGACCGCTTTTTGCAAATCGGAACGGGTCATACCAATCAGTTGGACGTTGCCCATGTTGAATGGCGTACCACTCTGAACGCGCGCAGCGCCGTGGAATTCCCAACCGCCAATTGCACGATCCAGGACTTTGCCTGCACCGCCACCGATCAGCTTTCCGCGACCAAACGGCAATTCGTAGATCCAGTTCACTTTGAGAGCATGCGTCACGCCAAACGGTGAAAGGCTCTTGCTCAGACCGAAATTACGCAGGGTCGAAGGCTGTCCGCCAACCGAAGAACTGCTGGCATAAGCATTCGCAAAAGCGCGTCCGAGCGTATAGTTGCCCTGAACCAACAGCCCTTTGGCCATACGACGACGCAATTCGATTTGCAACGAGTCGTACCATGTACGGCCATTGTTTTCGACAGACCAAGCGCCACCCAATTTACCGGGGTTCACCAGGAAGAAGTTCGCGGGCAAACCAGCGGCAATACCATTGTTGCGGAATGTCGCATTATTGATGAATCCGCTGCTGCCGATTGTCGTACCAATACCAGCAAACGTACCAATTGAAGGAGCATTTACCGCCAATGCGTTCACGAAAGTTGCGTTGGCGAAATTGGTATTGGAGTAATTTGCCGCCGTACCTGCCGCTGAAGCCGGCTGACCAGTAAAGAAAGCCAGCATGATGGGCAGCGGAGCCGTTCCGGTGTTCGGACCAGCGTAGCGGAAATTCGCCCCACGGCCTTGTGCAATGTTGGCTTGCAAGTTGGCCTGTGCCAGCTTGAATTCGTTCAGGAAGCCGTTTTCAGTCAGGTTGATTTCATTCAGGTTGAACTGTTGCCACAACTTGACGCCGCGGTTGCCAACGTAACGAGCTTCGATGACCGTGTCTTTGGTGATTTCGCGCTGAAAGCCAAAGCTCCAGGATTGGACATAGCCCAACGCCAGATTCGGATTGAAGGCATTCTCTCCGTCACTGATGACGCCCGTGCTTGGGTAAACCGGAGACGTTTGGAACGAAGGGGCACCGAGACGGCTCTTGTCGCGAAGCAGCAACGGCAGAGTACCCAGGTTACCCAAGGTCAGGTTTCTGGCAGCGTTGACTGTTAAGCCAGGGTTGCTGGCGTAAATGCTGGTAAATACGTTCAAGCCTTCGCGGTTGTAGGCGATTGAATAGCCGCCACGCAGAACAGTTTGTCCTCCATCGCCAACCAGTTTCTTCAAAACACCATTTTCAAATCGCGGGGTCCAAGCAAAGCCCAGGCTCGGCGCGAAATTGTTGTAATCGGTGTTGTATGCACTGGTTGCAGACTTGAATTGCGTGAATTGGGTTTCCTTGCCGGTAAGCGTTCCTGGTTTGAACAGGTTGCCTTTGCCAGAAACGCCAAACAGGTCGTCAAAGGATGTTTGGGAAAACACCTCATTGGTGGCGATAAATGGTTTCTGGACTTCCCAGCGTACACCATAACTCAATGTCAGATTCGGTTTGGCGCGCCATGCGTCTTGAGCAAAAATGCCGAATTCATTTTGCCGTCCGCGTTGAACGTTTTCACCAAAGTAGGTGTATTGCAGGGTTTTTTCATTTAAAACTGCCGAACCACTGATGGCGGTAATACGGCCGGTCAGGGTAGCGTAGATGCCACGAGCGTTCGCCAGATCGGTGGTCGAAGCGCCAGGGAAGTTGGCCGTTGTGAACATGGCATTCGCCGGGTCAGAGGCATCAACGCCCAGCGTCAGGCTTGGAACCACTGTTTGCGCCCAGCTCCAGAAATTGATGTTGGTGAACGTACCGCCAAATGTCATCGAGTGCGAACCGCGAGTCCAGGTCAACGTATCGCTAAATTGCTTGACCGGAGCATTGCGTCGGCTGGGACCAGTTGAAACCGTCGCCGATGTGATACCGGCAGCGCCAATACCAATGCTGAAACCATCCTGATTGGCCAACGAACCTGTGAACTGGCCCTTGTTGACGTTCGGGAAAAACAGAATCGTGCCGCCATTTAATCCGAAGCGCGCTTCATTGACGATAGTCGGCGTCAAGGTTGAGCGCAGAGCTGTCGCATTGGAAAAGCGGTTTGAACCCTGGAATCCGTTATTCGGGAAGTTCGGGAAGGCGGGATCGGTGCTGTTCAGGAAATCCACCAAGCCTGTGAAAAGCTGATAATTCCAGGTGTTTTCCAGTTTGTGTTTGCTGGTCAGGTTGAAATCCAGACGAACGGTTGGGAAGTACCGTGTTTGTCCGCCGGTGTTGGTGAAGCTGAACCGTTCCAGGTTCGGATCGGTCAACGCCTGAACGCCGCCCGTGCTTTTCGTCGTGTCTTCAATGTCCTGCAAGAGTTTGGCAATGGTTGGGTCAACGGTCGAGGTTTGACCATTGGCAGCAGCCACCGTCAGCAGGTTGACGCCATTTGGGTTGCCAGCATAACGGAAAAGACCGCCGCGAGCAGCATCACTCAAAATTGTGCGCTGACGAGAGGCTTGTTCCGGAATTCTGTATTCTTCGTAATTGACGAAGAAAAAGGCTTTGTCTTTGCCGCTGAACAGTTTGGGAATCGAAATCGGTCCGCCAAAACGTCCACCGAACTGGTTCAAGATGATGAAATCGCGGGGCGCTGTGGTGTAGCCAGGCTTTGGCGTCAGGTCGCGGTTGTTGAACCAGTAGTTCGCGTTCAGCGAAGGGTTGCGGTGATATTCATAAAGGCTTCCGGTGTATTCGTTGCTGCCGGAACGGGTCACGAATTTGATCTGAACTGCGCCTTCGCCAGCGCTTTCAGCGCCAGGCGTCGCGGTCGAAACAGTCACTTCGTCCACAGCGTCCAAGCGCGGACGAACATAGGTGAAAAATCCATCTGAAGATTTCAGGATATTGTCCTGCACGTTGATGCCGTCAATCGTGATGTTCAGAGAGCCCTTGGGGAGGCCATTGATGGTCGAAGTGCGTGGACGGCCAGGGGTGTTCGTTCCCGGCAACAACAAAACCAGATCAAGCGCGTCGCGCGATGTCAGCGGGGTTTCGGTGATCTGCCGACCGGTGATGGTCGTGCTGATGCTGGCAGATTGCGTCTGCAGCACTTCGGCGCCACCTTGGACGATCACGGATTCGCTGGGTGCGCCAACTTCCATCGTGACGTTCACGGTGGACGGAACGCCAACGTCCAGTTTGACGTCTTGCACCACAACTTTTTTGAAACCATTGGCTTCGACAGTTACGGTGTAGACACCTGATCCCAGCGAAGGGACGCTATACGCCCCACTGCCAGAAGAAGTCACTTTGTATTCGACTCCTGTGGCAGCGCTTTTCACTGTGACGGAAGCGCCAGAGATGACAGCTCCATTCGGATCCTGGATGGAACCAGCGATCTGTGAAGTCGTACCTTGCGCCAGCGCTACAATGCTCAGCGCTAACAGAGCAAACATCGTGTTTATAAACCGATGTAGATTTGTTTTCATACAGGTTCCCCTTAAATATTGATTGAAAATGTGGACTAAAATTGAATTGACTTTGTTTGCCTTACCCAATGCGCATTGAAGTTATTCTTGCAAACATAAGGGACGAGCCAGTCAACTTGCGTGTACCTGAAATTCCTTCACCTGCGAGAACTGGTTTTTATGCTTAGTTGCGTGAGTGTTCGGATGAACTTTTGAATATTGCGCACTTCTTCAGGCAATCGTTATGCCCCTCGCCTACTATTGATGACCATATTGATTTAACAAGATTTAGCGCTGTTGACTTGGAAACAAGCCGACTAGCGCATCCATTTTTATGAACAAAGTTGAAGTTTTTGTATTTAGCGGATGACAATTGTGTCGGAATTGGTTGAGGTGCAATTAACTATGAAAAAATTCGTTGTACGTGCTGAGTATCCGCAAAACTCTTTCGAACAAAAAAGCCGTGTGCTATGGTTCGCGGCGTCTTAATCAGCGCTGAGCGATTTCTTGCAGCGCTTCATCCCCAGAGTTTGAATCAATGTCCGAGTAAGTAGGAATGGTGCCCATCTATGAACCCTACTGTTGTTCGGGCAATGGCTTCGAAAGTTTTTGTTTGCAGCCAGCCTGTCCGCCCAAGCTCTGTTTCAAATTCCGGGAAATTTGCTGAAGCCCCAATCTTCACCCTTTCCGCTGGGAGAGGTTTACTTCACGCTTTGACTTCCGGCCCGATTTCCAAATCTATACCTGTGCGGATAATGGCCATGGAACAAAAAACCATAATGTCCGATGTACACGAAGGGATGGCCTCACCGCAGGCGTTAATCGTCACCAGTGCGCCGGACTTCAGACGCCCCATTACCGCC
>CAZXHW010000107.1:10283-13888 GCA_964639915.1 uncultured Heliomicrobium sp. | reverse complement strand
GATGCTCTGAACTGGCCGATCGAGTTGCCGCGATCGTTCTCCGGCTTCGTGCAAACCGGCTTTGATCTCGGAAAAGATGTGCGAGATGTCCCAACGCAAATGCCCAGCCAATCGTCGCGGTGAATAATGAAAGCGCCGTACTTCTTCCAGCAACAATTCGCCCGGAGCAACGCCCGCCAGAAAAACGCGCCCGCTGCCTGCGCCAAGATCAACCGCGATGTAAAGCGGTTCGCTCATCTCATACGATCCCCGCTGACATGCTCAATGAAGCCGGTCGCTCTTCTGCTTTGCGCTGCCGATACCCGCTGGCGCGATAGGTGGCGAGTGGATCAACCGCACCGCCCGCTCGCTGCCGAGCCATCGCGATGACGGGCGCGACATCAGCGGTGAAGGCTTGCTTCAGCGTGGCCAGCGCGCGAATGGCGTCGCCGCTTTCTTGCGCTTCAGCGAGCGCGGCGCGGTCTACCAAATGCGCCTGGACATAAGCCCGCTGCAACTCAACCGCGCTCAGCATCAGGGATTCAATTGGGTCTGTGACGTTGTGCGACTGGTCAAGCATGTACGCCGGATTAAAATCCGCCACGCCTTCCAGTTCGGCATCCACCAATTCATTGAAAATCAGGAATAACTGGAACGGTTTGATCGAACCGGCATCCAGGTCATCGTCGCCGTATTTGCTGTCGTTGAAATGAAACCCGGCCAGTTTACCAAACTGAATCAACCGCGCCACGATCATTTCAATGTTGACGTTTGGCGCGTGGTGACCCAAGTCAACCAGGCATTGCGCCTTTGGCCCAAGCTCACGCGCGCAGTGATAACTGACTCCCCAATCGTTAATGACCGTCGAATAAAATGCCGGTTCGTACAGTTTGTGTTCCATAAAAACACGCCAGTCATCCGGCAGCACAGCATAAATTTCCCGCATGCTTTCCAGATACCGGTCGAGCGTTTTGCGGAAGTGCTGTTGTCCCGGAAAATTCCCGCCATCACCGATCCAAACAGTGTGCGCTTTGGAACCGAGCGTTTTACCGATTTCAATACATTCGATGTTGTGGGCGATGGCCTGTTCGCGCACGGCACGGTCAGGATGCGTCAGGCTGCCGAACTTGTATGACAAAGATTGTCCGGCTTGATCTTGAAAGGTGTTGGAGTTCATCGCGTCGAAGTGCAATCCGCGCGCGGCGGCAAACGCACGCAACTCTGCTGGGTCTTCAGGTTTGTCCCAGGGAATGTGCAGCGAAACTGCCGGAGTCGAACGCACCAGTTGAAAGATCGCCGCGCAATCTTCCAGCTTCTCAAAAATGCCGCGCGGTTCGCCTACGCCGGGGAAACGAGCAAAACGCGTCCCGCCTGTTCCCACGCCCCACGAAGGCACAGCAACCTGAAACGCTTGCGCGCGCTCGGTTAAGTCTTCGATGTTTACGCCTCGCCGCTGCAACTGTTTCCCCAGATGTTCGTAATCTTCCGCCAGCCAGGCTTGGGCTTTCTGGTTCTGTTCGGCGATAAAGCCGTCGCTAATTTCAAACTGTGTTGCCATGATCTTTCCTTTGTTTTCCCACGAAGCCACACGAAGAAAACACGAAGATTTTCTTTGCTTCGTGAAACTTCGTGTGGCTTCGTGGGAAAATTCTATGCTACCGCAAGAAGCCGTCTTGTAAACCGCCATCTACCGGAATGACGTGCCCAGTGGTTTTCGACAATCGCTGAGACACAAGCAGAAAAACTGCTTCTGCCTGGTCTTCCGGTTCGATGGGCGATTGCGTTAGCGAGCGCTTGGCATAAAAGCCCGCCAGTTTTTCACGCAAAGCTTCAGTTTCTTCGGCTTCGTCAAACGCGATCGCGTATTTCGTCAGCGAAGCGATGACGCGGTCGCGCGGGAACATCGTGCTGCCTTTGACGACCGTTGCCGGAGCGACTGCGTTGACGCGCACCAGCGGCGCAAGCTCTACCGCAAGTTCGCGCACCAAATGATTGGCGGCAGCTTTGCTGGTGTCATACGCCAGACTCCCCTTTTTCGCGACGACGGCGTTGGCACTGGTCGTCAGCACAACATTGCCGGACAAGCCTTGCTGTTTGAAGATTTTGTTCGCTTCGTCCGTCACGATATATGCGCCGGTGACGTTGATGGCGAAGGTCTTATCCCACAGGCGATCTTCGATGTAGCCAGCTTTGTCCGGCGGAACGAAAATTCCCGCAGTGACGACGACGGCGTCAATGCCGCCATACGCCAGCATCACGTCCTTGAACATTGCTTGCACGCTGGCGCGATTGGTGATGTCGCACGCAAGGCCAATCGCCGGGCCGCAATTGCTGATCCCGGTTCCGGCAACGCCAATGCCTTCGCCGTATTTGGCGATGATTTCCTGCGCCGTCGCTTTGGCCGAAGCTTCATCTAAGTCTACACAAACGATGTGCGCGCCTTCCTTGACCAAGCGATGCGCGGTGGCTTTGCCAATGCCTGCGCCTGCGCCGATGACGACGATGATTTGCCGGTCGAGTTCTTTTTCAGGAGGCATGCGGCGCAGCTTGGCTTCTTCCAGCAACCAGTATTCGATGTCGAAAGCTTCCTGTTGATCCATCGCTTCGTACTGGTCAATCGCTTCCGCGCCGCGCATAACTTCAATTGCGCAGTTATAAAACTCCGCCGTCACGCGGGATTCGCTCTTGTTTTTGCCCCAGGCGATCATGCCCAACCCCGGAACCAACACCACGGTCGGATTCGGATCGCGCATTGCAGGCGAGTCCGGATGTTTGCAGCGGTTGTAGTAATCCGCGTAATCCTGGCGGTACTGAATCAACCCGGTGGAAATCGCAGCCTTCAGGGCGTTCAAATCGCCACTTGCCGGATTCCAGTCCACGAACAGCGGCTTGATCTTTGTGCGCAGGAAATGGTCTGGGCACGATGTGCCAAGTTCCGCCAGCCGCGGCCCGTCTATGCTGTTTACAAACCGCAGCATCTTTTCGTCCGCCTGCACCGTGCCGACAAAGCGTTTGTAAACCGAAACCTGCCCGCGCAACCACGGAATCAAGCTGGCAATCAGGCCATCGCGCGTTTCATCCGCCAGCGGTTGATACTTTGCGCCGCCAAATGTCTTTTCGCCTTTGTCGTGGGCTTCGATGTATTGCGCAGCGCGGTCAATGATTTCCAGCGCGGTTTCGTAACAAGTTTTGTCTTCGTTGCTCCACGAAGACATGCCGTGATGCCCCAGCACGACGCCTTTGGCTTGCGGGTGGTCTTTGATGAGCTGTTCGATCTTCAAACCAATATCAAAGCCAGGCCGCTGCCACGGCACGTAAACCACATCGTCGCCATAAATTTCTTTGGTCAATCGTTCCTGATTTACCGAAGCCGCAATGGCGATGACCGCATTCGGATGCAGATGATCTACGTGCTGATACGGAACCAGCGTGTGCAGCGGCGTATCAATTGAACAGGCGCGCGGGTTCAGATTGAACACGCAATGGCTGTACATTGGGTGCATCGCGTCTTCGATTTCGGATTTCGGCCCGCGATTGGCGTCGTTCAAATACAGCGGCTTCATCGCGCGGATTTTGTCCAGATACAACGACGCAAAGCCATCGCGTTTGGCGGTGCGCAAATCTCC
>CAZXHW010000107.1:0-10273 GCA_964639915.1 uncultured Heliomicrobium sp. | reverse complement strand
CGCCGGAACCTTTGATCCAGAGAACCTCGACTTTTTCTCCGCTCAGCGGATCGTTTTCCATCAGCTTGGAGGACGTGTTTCCGCCACCCGTATTGGTCAGCGTCAGGTCGTCACCCAGACGATTCGAGCGATAGACCAACCGATCCACGCCCGACAGTTTTTCCGCTTCGGCATCCTGCCAAAGGTATTTCACGAATTTATATGAATCCTGCTTACTCATTTGACTCCAGTTTTATGTTTTTCTTCGTAACTGCTCAGCCCCAAAGGGGCGAACTGGAAAAGACCGGTGCATCGCACCGGGGCGCCGCGCGAAATTTCAGGCAAGCCCCAAAGGGGCGAAATAATTAGTTACGTTATTCCGCCCTTTCAGGGCTTTAGACTTTTCTTGCCGCCTTTCCCAGTGCGTTGCACTGGGCTGCCCTATCTTGCCCCGTTGGGGCTGAGCAGTTACTTTCCTTCATCCTCAAAACTTGCCATGTTACTGTGCCATCAATCGCACCGGTCCCAACAGACCAGACGGCAGTGGTTGCAAATTTTCCATGTCCTGTGGCTGAAAGCGTTCGCCGTACCGCTGATTCAGCAGCTTGTAATCGGGCTGTTTGTTCCCCGCCATGGAATTGATCGCCGTGTTGCCAACGACGATGCGCAAGTTGTTCGCGCCGGATTTCAGCAACTTTGTCACATCAATTGAATACGGCGGACACCAAACTGAACCAGCTTTCTGGCCGTTGACGTAAACCACCGCAGCATCACGAATCGGCGCGTCCAGCCAAGCGCGCATGCCGTTTCGACGCGGTTGCACCGGAATCGCCTGCCCCGTTCCAAAATCCAGCCGAGCCGTCAAACCTTGCCGCAACCATTCGGCAGAAACATTGATTTCCTTTTCGTAGATGGCCGTGCCGGAATAAAACCGGGTCGCTTCGGTTTCCGTCCACGAACGCAATTGCGCGAGGGTGTGCGGTTGACCGTTTGAACCAAGCGTCACGCGCCAATCGCCTGTTAATTCAATCGGCGATGGCAATGCAGTCGCTTGCGTTTCGACAATGGGAGCTTGATGACGGCGGTTGAATACAATCAGCTTCGATTCATACGGCGCAAAGTCCAGCGCGACATTCGCCCCCGTCGCGTTCAGCATCACCTTGATCGCTGAGATGTCGCCGGTCAGCGGATTCCAAACTTCAGCGCGTGGAGCCGTCACTTGAAACGTCGCGCTGACCTGCTGGCGTTCGTTGGTCGAATTCGCCAGAAAGTAAATGTCGGCTTCGGGCGTGCGGCGATGAATGAAGCCAACGCCAGGAACCGCGGGCGACAGCTTCACATCTGGCCGCACCAGTGAAGCCAGTTTTTCGCCAAGCTGTTTGTCATCGGCGACGAAATGCGCCAACGGTTTTGCGCCGTTAAACAATCGTTGAATCCGTTCGCTGTGTTGCTGGCGCTCGGCTTCAGTCGTTTTGTAACCGGGCAAGCTGGCAGGCTTGCGCCGCGCGGCAATCACCACGCCGCCTTGTTTCGCAAAAGTTTCCAGTTTTTGCAGCGTTTCAATTGGCAGGCGTTCGACATTCGGCAACACAACGGCTTTGTATTTGTTCGCGCCCAGGTTCAGCGCACCGGCTTCGACTTTGCCAATTTGTTTCAGCACGTCGTCGTCAAAAAAATCCAGATTGAAGCCCGCTTCCACCACTTGCGCGATTGAGTGTTCACCGATGCGATCTTTCAAGGCTTCGATCATGTAATGAACTTTAGGATTGACGAAGCCGGCCCATGCATCGCTGTTCGGCAAGTAAAAGGCAACGTCGTTCGCTGGTGCCCCTTGCCGCATGGCAAAGCTGACGCGCTGCAAATACTTCGACACATCCGGCATCGCAATCCACCAGGGATTCTTTTCGCTGAATACTGCCGCCGCATAAAACCGATTGCCGGGGTACTCCGTGTTTTCCGGCGTGTACGGCCAGCCGTGCCCAATCAATTGGTTGATCCCTTGCAGAAAGTGCATATCGGCTTCGGCTTTGACATCCAAGGGCGTCGCGCGGAACGAAGGCGAATGCAGCCAAGTCCACGTTTCCGACGACGTGATATTGCGCCCGTAAAGATGATTGGCCGATGAAGCCCAACGCGAAGCGCGCAGGATTTTCCAGTGCGGGCCTTCGCCTTCGGTCAAATCGGCAAACTGATTGCTGGCGATGGTCGCGGGCGGGATTCCATACCCTTGAATGCGAAACCGTGTGTTGTGCTGTTTTGCCCAAGACTGCATCGGAGCCAGAAAGCGTTCGTTGAGCAATTCCGTCAGCGTCTGTCCCCAGTCTTGGCGAATGCTGGCAGTTTGCGGCCCAATATCGCGCACCAAGGCAGGCAATAAGGGTTTCAACTCGTACCCGCGACGCTTCTGAAACTCCGCAAGAAAATCCGTTGACCAATCCGAATTGAACACTTCCAGACTGTCGCAAAAGATTGCGTACGGCGGTTGATTGACAAATGCATGCAACAAAGGCTCGCCGACTTTTTGCAGGTAATTGTCCAGCGCCGCTCGGTCGTAATGATCCATCACGTAACCTTCAGCACCGAACGAAGCGCGTTTGACCTGCTGCCGCGTGCGACTGGCAATGAAGCAAAGGAGCTCATTGGATTCTGCATTGACGGGCAGTTCAACGACACCGTTTTTGATCGAAGTCAGTTCTCGTTGCCCTTGAAAGACAGCAAGCAATAGTTCCCATTCTGCCAGTTTGGGCAAGGTCGCGCTTTTTTGGAGCGACACTACCTTCACGCGTTCGATGCGCAATCGGCTGGCAGCTTGCGTGATCGGCACTTGCGGACCACCGAATGGCCAACCGCTGCCCAGCGTCAAATCAACACGCAGCCCAAGCTCGCGCGCTTTTTCGTTGGCGAATTTCAGAGCATCCAAAAACTCCGGCGACAGAAAGCGCAAATTTTTGATGCCTTTGCTTTCGTCATCCAGCGCCAGCGGATACACGGGCTGAATTTCCACGCCGCCGATGCCTGCGTCTTTCATCTGGCGCAATTCGCGCTCAATTCCAGCTTTGGTCACTGCCGGGCCAAACCACCACCAGCGCATCATGATTCGCGAATCGTCGGGCGGGTTTTGAAACTGACGCTGCAATTCTTCCAAGCTACCCGGCTGAGCGTCGGCGCGACGCTGCCACAAGCCTTCAGCGAGAGAGGAGCGACTGCTGCGTCCGCCAAGCGCGCGATTTTCAATGCTGATTTTTGCCAGGTCGAAAAACTCCGGCAGAGCTGCGCCCCAACCCAACTGCCATTGCGTAGCAGTATTCACGGTCCAATCGCCGATCCGGTAAGGAACCGGCCTGCGTGAAACTACTTGTTGCCTTGCTGGCTGAGGACTTTGCACAGCAGTTTCGGCAATGAAAAAGTTGCGAGGTGTCGCCATCGCAAGCAACAACGCAAACAAAGTGAATGCAAGTCGTGGTTTCATACCTTTCATTCTGGCAACAACTAATAAGAGATTCGGTTAAGTCGGAAATTTGCGACGGGTTATTTCTTTGTCAGACAAAGACCTTTCGCAATTTGAAGCAGCGTTACGAGAACAAGTTGGCGAATTTGGCTGAACACTTATTTTACGAAGTTTTTCTGGGCGTTCCACCTTGCGGCACAACCTTCGGGGCACTTGGTGGAATCGGCGTTTGTTCGGGTTTGATCAGTTTTGCATTCGGCAAAGCTTTGACGCGCCAGTTTCTGAATTGCACTTTCATTGGCGGCCCGACGTGAACTTGCACCCCGACCAAACCTTCCAGACGGCGACCTTTTTCATCGTGGTCTACGACATCGGCGGTCATTACACCGTCAATCCAGTGCTGATGGTGATTGCCGACAACCAGGACGCGGTAATCGTGCCATTCATCGGCAGCGAAGGTTTTGACGCCCGCGACGGAACCTACGACCCACGGCTGGCCCGAAGTGTCCACGACGACCTTTTCGCCTGTATGCGCCAGAATTCGGCGACCGCGCTCTTCGTAGAGCATACCGTTGTAATCATTGCGATTTTGCACGACGTCACATTGATAGCCGGTCAGCACATACTGCCCAACTTCGGGCAAAGGGGCGCTGCGATATTGCAAGCCGGAGTTTCCGTCTTTGGTAATTTTGACCTGCACGCGCATCTCAAAGTTTTTGACCGTGCCACCGCGCCAGATAATGAAGCTGTTCATCTTCAGCGTGCCGTCCGCCACACCGGTCAATGCGCCGTCTTCGACCGACCAGTGTTTAGGATCGCCTTCCCAGCCAGTCAGATCTTTGCCGTTGAAGATGAATTTGAATCCACGTTCAAGTTTGGGGGCGAGTTTTGGCTGCGAAGTTTGTGCAAGTGCCGAGCTTGTCAAGAACAGCAATCCGGCAAAAGCCAAAGGTAGAGTGAAGAATGTGGAGCAGGTTTTCCAACCTGCTCCTGACTTACACGAAAGACTTTTTTCGGTCATCACGCTTAGTCAATGAAGTGTAGAGCAGGTTGAAAAACCTGCTCTACATTTGGTTTGGGAATTACAGCGTCCAGCCTTTGCGATATTCACGTTGCAGGTGCTGATTTGCTGATTCATTGTTGGTAATGCGTCCGGCATTTCCATCGTAATAAATCCGCTTGCCCTGGCCGGTCTTCATCGCCACAACGCCCAGCAGCATCGTTTCGGTCAGCCGCGAAGCGTATTCAAACGGGCAAGTCGCTTTCTCTTTGCCTTTGATGGCATTGATCCAGTTCATGCGGTGTTTGGCTTGGGCAAACTGGCCTTCGCCGGATTTTTCCACGCGGAAGAAAGTCTTCGGCACCTTGTTCGCGACTTCGTGCAGCGATTGCGGATACAGCTTCGGATTCGACGCATAGGTGGCGTGAACCAGAATTCCTTTTTCGCCGATGAAAATCACGCCACCACCCGGATCCAGCGGCACATCATCCGGCAAAGCTTCCGGACGCGGAGCCATCAGTCCGCCATCTACCCAGGTCAGTTTGACCTTTGGTTGCGCGCCGCGCGCCGGGAAGTGATAGACGATCTGCGAAGCGATTGGATAGCTGCAAATTTGGCCTTTGTTGTCGGTGCCGAATGGTGAGAACGTCGCTTCAACGCTGGTCGGGTAGGTCAGTCCCAATGCCCAATACGGATGGTCAATCAAGTGCGCAGCCATATCGCCAATTGCGCCTGTTCCCCAGTCCGTCCAACCGCGCCAGTTGAAGGGGTGATAAATACCGTGGTACGGAACTTCCGGCGCAGGACCGAGGAACAAATCCCAATCCAACCCTGTTGGCGCGCCTTCTTCGCCCATCGCGCCAGCCAGTGTGCGATTTACTTTGCGGGCTGACCAGTCATTGCCAAATCCGCCCATTGCGCCTTGAGCGCCAGCGGCAGGCGCAGCCTGTTTCACCGGACGCGGCACGCCTTGCGGCCAGTAATTGACCGGACGATTCGTCCAGACACAAACCTCGGAAACTTTGCCGATTACGCCAGCCTGCACCCATTCGTTGACCAGCGCAGCGCCTTCGCTGGAATGTCCCATGTTGCCCATTTGGGTGGCCAGTTTCGGATTCTTCGCGGCGACTTCGCGCAAAACGCGAGCTTCCTGAATTGACCAGGTCAGTGGTTTTTCGATGTAAGCGTGCTTGCCCAGTTCCATCGCAGTTTTTCCAATGGTGGCGTGTAGGTGGTCGGGCGTAGCAACCACAATGGCATCAATGTCTTTTTGCGTTTCCAGCATTTTGCGGAAATCGCTGTGACGTTTGGCATTCTTGTACGCTTCCTGCAATTTGACGGCTTGCGCGCGGCGCTCTTCGGCCATTTGCTGCATCCGCGCTTGCTGTTCTGCCGTGGGCTGAGCGCCGCCTTGTGGTCCTCTGTTGCCGCCACCGCCGCCGCCTTCGCGTGGACGAGTCAGATTGGCGACTTCGCGATCAACGTATCCAAAATCCACATCGCACAGCGCGACCATGTTCTGCCCGCCAGCGACCAATTCGCCGGAATCGGTTTTGCCCTGACCGCCGCAACCGATCAATGCAAAGTTGACTGTGTCGCTGGGTGCTTTGAATCCCACGCCGCCCAACACGTGACGCGGAACGATCATCGGGCTGGCCGCAGCCAGCGTCGCGCCCGCAACAAATTTCCGTCTTGTCATTTTCTCTTTCGACATGTTTGCTCCTAAATGTGACTTGATCTGGCGTTATGCCAGGGCATCTTTGATAAATTGAAAACACTTACGCACTTCGGCCACAGCATCAGCACCGCGATATTCGTATTCGATGTTAGCCGGAATGTCGTACTTTTTGGTTTTTAGCAACTGCAACACAGCTTTGATCGGCGTGTCGCCTTCGCCCCAGGGAGTATTCGGCCCATTGTCCTTCTTGCGATCCTTCAGGTGCAAGTTGGTGATGCGTTCGTGGTGTTTTTGAATGTAATCAATTGGATCGAAACCTGCCGCAAAGAAATGCCCGACATCCAGATTCACCGCAAAATATTTCGACATCGCCAGCGCCGCTTCGAAGCTTTCCGGTTTGGCGAATTCATTCGGGTCGGTCAAATTGGAATGCCCGTGCATCGCGACTGTGATTTTGTGTTTGTCAGCGAAAGGCGCGACACGCTTGGCGGCTTTCAGGGTCGAAGACGCCGTAATGATTTTGACGCCCAGCGCCTTGGCCATTTCAAAGCCGCGATCAATTTCTTCGTCGGTGAAACTGTCGTTGAAGCTAAGGTTGTAAGCCTGCAATTTGATTCCTGCGCCGTCGAACTTTTTGCGAACGTCTTTGAAATGATCCATCGAAACCGACAATCGCCACTTGCGCACTTCTTCGGCACGCTTGCGCGCAGCTTCGCGCATCGCTTCACGCTGTTCAGGCGTCGGTCCCTGCCCTTGCCCCGGAGGTCCTCCAGCTGGAGGAGCGCCTTGTGGCGGACGCTGCCCTCCACCCATTCCCGGCGGAGGTGCCATCCGCGGTTCGACGTGGCCGGAAAACAGTTCGCATTCGCCAATGCCGATGTCTTTCATCGCGGCGATGGCGGCGTCCAGTTCCAGGTTGCGGAAGCTGTACGATTGGATGCCGATGCGTACTCCGCTGACTTTGCCCTGGGCAAAAGCCAGCGTTAGTGGCATTCCGACCAACGGCAATCCAGCCATCGTCAGCTTGCCAAATTCTCGTCTTGTAAACATTGAGTCTTATCCTCTCTATTGATGGTTAATCTGCTGGGGGCGAATGCGAATCAGCGTTGAACTATTTCGCATACGCGATGCGGAGCACCGTCAGGGATTGCGGCGGCAGTGTGTGATCAAATTCTGCCGCCTTGATCGAAACTTTTGCCTCGACCGGCGCAAGCCGCTTGGGGGCATCCAGATTGTTTTCTGTTTTCAGATCCTCGCTCGCCAGCACGAACGATTGTGCGGATTTGGAAATCTGGCCGACTCCGGCCAGATTGATGTGCGTCATTATAGACGACGGAGAGGTATTGACGAGTTTCAGAATCACTTCGCGAGTCTTCATATTTCGCAAAGCCGAGGCATAAATCTGCTGCTGGCCGTTCTGCGGAGAGTTATTGATCGTAATCGGTAAAATATCTGTACCACTATTTTGACTGAACAGCTTCTGGACGTAATAACTGGGGGTGCCGAAACTGCGAAGGTTGTCGAACCAGATTAGATTCGGCGACCATTGCCAGGCATCCACGTGGGCAAACAGCGGCGCATACGAAGCCATTGTTACCACATCAGCATTACGATCTAGTCCTGTTAGAAAAGCCGCTTCGGCCAGCGCGGCTTCCCAGTTATTGGGACGGTCGGGACGACCTTTGACCGAAACGTGCGCAGCGTATTCGCCAGCAAAAACTTTCGGCCCGGTGCGGGGATAATCGTTGTAACGATTGGCGTTGTCCAGAAACCATTTCGGCGGACGGTAATAATGTTCGTCTACCGAATCGGCATTCAGCGCGCGCATTTTGTCCCATAGAAAGTTGAACCGGTCGCCGTCCGGATTCGGCCCGGCGCTGGTGATCAACGTGATGTTTGGATGTTTTGCCTTGATCGCTTTGGCAAAGATTTCATACCGCGCAACGTAATCCGGTCCCCATTGTTCGTTGCCAACGCCAAGCAGTTTCATATTGAAGGGCGCCGGATGTCCAAGCTCCGTGCGTTTGCGTCCCCAAGTCGTGGCGACGGAGCCGTTGGCGAATTCAATCAGGTCGAGCGCGTCCTGAACGTACGGATCGAGTTGGTCGAGCGGCACCAGTTCGCTGGTGTTGAACTGACAAGCCATCCCGCAGTTCAGAATCGGCAGCGGATCAGCGCCCACGTCTTCGCAAAGCTGGAAGTATTCAAAAAAGCCGAGCCCGAAGGTTTGGAAGTAATCGTCCGGCGCGCGTTCTGGGTTGCGCGTGCGAAATTCCATGTTCCAGCGGTTAATGATCAGTATGCGCTCCGCCGGATCGCCAATGGTGGTTTTCCATTGGTAGCGTTCGTTCAGATTGCGGCCTTCGACAATGCAGCCGCCTGGAAAGCGTATGAAACCGGGATGCAGGTCTTTCAGCAGTTGCACCAGATCGGAGCGCAACACATTGGCGCGTCCTTTCCAGGTCGTTTTCGGGAAAAGCGAAACCTGATCAACATCAAGTGAGCCGCTTTCAGGAATCAGATTGAGTTGCGCTTTGGGTTCAGTGGCGTTGGCGCGTAGCGTCACACGGTAAGTTTTCCAATCACCAACAATGCCCCGTAATGTGGCCTGAGCAATGGGCTTGCCGCTGGCGTTGACTAATTCAACGCGTAAGCTGGCAGGTATCGAGCCGGGGTTTCGCGCTTGCAGCGAAAACAAATAGTCCTCACTTTGACGAATGCCTATGCCGCGAAAGCCGCTGTTCGAAACTCCGCCACCTGCAAGCTGCAAATAATGAAGGTTATTCGTCTGCCGGTTTTCGCGCTCCAGCACTCGCGGCGAACTCTTGTCACCCAGCTTTTTCCAACCCATCAACCCGTCCGGGAATTCAAAAGAACGGTTTTTGATGAGTTCTGCGTACATGCCACCGTCAGCGCCGAAGTTGATGTCTTCAAAGAAGATACCGAATTGATTTGGAGCCACTTGCGCACGCGGTTTGTCTACTTGAACGGTGATTGTGTTGGTTTGCGTGCTTGCCGGAAACGGAGAAAAGAGCAACAAAGCAACCAGCATTGCGGTTGAAAAGGAGAAAGCAAGCCGTTTGAAATTACGCATAAAAACTCTTCGAAAAAATCACAGGGTATAGCCCCGCCTTCAGGCAGTATGCCAACTACCTTCCACTAGAAGGCGAGGCTACCCACCTAAGCCAAGATAAGCTGCAACCGCGTAACAGAAGCGGGAGCAAAACTGCAACGAACCGTTCCGCCGTTGATCGTCGCCTTGCCTGCTTGCGGCTCGATGGCGCGCGGGTTGTCAAAACTGTTATGTGCGTGAATGTCTTTGTGGGTCAGGGTGGTGACTTGCGCTTCTTTGATTGTCGCGCCGCGCAACGCGATTTCGGTTTCCTGCGCGTTTTGAAAATCCGGATTCGTCACCGTCAGCGTCAACGTTTTGTCGCGCAAGCTGGCCGAACCGTTCAGTCCGCGCATCGTCGCCGGTTTTCCATTGCGGTTGTAATTCAGCCGAGATGACAGAACTTCAGTCCGCAAAGCCTGCGCGCCTTGATGCGCGGCATACATATCAAACACGTGATAGGTCGGCGTAGTGATGAATTTGTCTTCGTGCGCGATGAACAGCGCCTGCAAACAATTGATGAGTTGCGCAATGTTAGCCATTCCAACCTTGTCTGCGTGACGGTGAAAAATATCCAGCGATAATCCTGCCAGCACGGCGTCGCGCATGGTCGCTTGCTGGCCGAGCAGGTGCGTCGGATGCGATTCGCTCCCCGGTTTGTACCAAGAACCCCATTCGTCCACGACCAGCTTAACGCGATGCTGCCGGTCGAATTCACCCATAATCGCCCAGTTGTCCGTGATCAGTTGTTCGACGCGATTGGCTTCGCTGAGCAGTTCAAACCATTCGTCGTTGGGAAAATTGACAGCGTCGCCTTTGCCTTCTGTCCAGTTGGTCGTGCGCCCGCCTGTGACGTTCCAGGAGTAATGGTGCAGCGCCCAACCCCACATTTTCCCGAAGCCACCCTTTTCCGCCATCTTGCCGAAAAAGCGCCGCGTCCAACTTAAATCGCCGCCGTTCGGGCCTGAACCTACATACGCCAAGTTCACTCCGTAGCGCGGAACCCATTCGGCAAAGCGGCGATATTCGATGCCGTATTCTTCCGGGTTGAAATTG
>CAZXHW010000106.1:0-13898 GCA_964639915.1 uncultured Heliomicrobium sp. | reverse complement strand
AAAATGCCGCGCCACAGACTAACTTACCGAGCGGTCAGTCTATGCTTCGCCAAAAGAGACTGTCAAGGTTTGCTCAATTTCAAAAGAGGGATCAACGATGGAAGTTTTACGCACTCCTGACGAACGTTTTTCCAACCTGGCCGGGTTCAGCTTCGCGCCGCATTACATCGAAATCAGTTACCAAACCACACTGTTGCGCGTGCATTATCTGGATGAAGGCTCGCGCGAAGCGGCACCGGTGTTGCTGATGCACGGCGAACCTTCGTGGTGTTACCTGTATCGGAAAATGATCCCGATTCTGGTTGCTGCCGGTCACAGGGTCATTGCACCTGACCTGATCGGGTTTGGCCATTCTGACAAACTCATCCGCCGCGAAGATTACACTTACCAATTTCACGTGGAGACAATGACGGCGTTTGTCGAATCGCTCGACCTGCAAAACCTGACGTTCTTTGGTCAGGATTGGGGTGGGCTGATCGGACTCAGAATTGTGGCGGAAAACCCGGATCGCTTTGCGCGAATTGTTGTTGGCAACACGGGCTTGCCGACCGGCGATCATCCCGCAACCGAAGGATTTTTGCGGTGGCAGCACTATTCGCAAACGGTCGAAAACTTCCATGTCGGCGGAATTATCAAAGGCGGATGTGTGACCGAACTCGCGCCGGAAGTGATCGAAGCGTATAACGCGCCCTTTCCCGATGACACGTACAAAGCGGGAGCGCGCCAGTTTCCAATGCTGGTTCCCACTACGCCGGATAACCCGGCTTCGGAAGCAAACCGCAAAGCCTGGGAAGTATTGCGGCAATGGACAAAGCCGTTGCTGACTGCCTTCAGCGACAGCGACCCTGTCACGCGCGGGGCCGATGTTGTGCTGCAAAAACTGATTCCCGGCACAGCCGCTCAACTGCATACGACGATCACTGGCGCAGGACACTTTCTTCAGGAAGACAAAGGCGAAGAATTGGCGAAAGTCGTCGTTGATTTCATCGCCCGAACTTGATCCGGTTATTTTGCGTTCAAGCTAACCGTTTGGGTCTGCCACACAGGGTTCACCGATTGTTTTACGTAATCTAGCAACGCCAAGTACCGATCCTTGAAAACTGTGTGCTGTTCAGCCGTTAGGGCTTTTGTTCCCGGAGCGACATTACTGACTGAAATTGCCCCGTCAATTTCCATCGCATACTTCACACAAGCGATGGTCTTTTTTACGCGCTGTCCGTTTTCATCAAACGCGCAGATGGTTTCAAATCGCTGACAAATATCGTGATACACGTTCGTCAATTCCTCGTCGCCGGACCAACAGACACGCCAGGCTTTTTGCCATTCACGCGGCATGCAGTTTCCAGGACCGGAGATGACTCCAATCGGAGGCGTGTCGCTGAGCAAATAATCGCGCCAACCTTCGCGAAAACGATCCAACAACGTATGACTGGGACGATACAGTTCAAAAATCAGCATCGCGTTGCCGATGTAAATGCCGAACTCGCCCGGCAGTTTGTAATGCAGCGCAGCGCGCGTGTAATTGCCAAGCACACGGCGTGAAGCCGAAACCTTCAATCCGCGAACCCAAGGCAACCGGCTCAAGTCTTTCACAATGTGTGTGCGAATGTGTGGAGGCTGTCCAGCAGCCGCGATGTCCGCGTTGTCGTATAGGAACACGGGCAAGTCGCTGTTGTGCGCTTCAAGCAAATCAGTCAGGTCGCGTTGAAAGAAGCGAACGATGTCTTTTTCGGGCAAATCTTCAATCGCCAGCGGAGCAATCACCGCCGCGTCCGCACGAAGCTGAATCGCGGCGTCCAGGTTTTCCAAAATTTCTGCGCGGGTTTTGCCGTTAATGCCAAGCCAGGACTCAACCAATTGCGGATTGCGGATTGCGGATTGCGGATTTGCTTTGCAGAGTTCCGAATTTATTTGCTGCACTTCGTCAATCTGGATTTTCATTACGCGCAATCGTTCCGAGTTTGTCAGCCGGTTCCATTCGCCGGTAGTGCCGACCCCAAAAATCACGTCGGCTCCGCGACCGTTCTGAACCAGATGGCGAAACACACGGCGCTGCTCTTTTTCGATTACCTGTCCAGCTTCGTCAACGATCGTGACTGCGGGAACGTTCAGCCCGCTTCTGAGTGTGTAACTCATGAACTTTTGATTTCCTGATTGTTTTCTTTTCGAAGCACACAAAGGAAGAAACTTTCAGAACCGTGCCGGTGAGTAAACGTGCGCGCGCCAATCGTTGAAATCGGCAGTTTTGAAGCTTCCGTCCCAAGCTTACTCAATTCTTCACGGGTTGCTTCACTGTAATCGGAATGCTGGCGACGAAACCAGGCAACGATTTCTTCGCCTTCTTCGGGTTCGGTGGAACAGACCGAATACAGCAAGATTCCACCCGGTTTCAACAGCTTTGAAGCATTCGCGATCAGCCGTTTCTGCAGATCAGCCAACTCCGCAATTTTGGTTTCATTCATTCGCCATTTGATTTCAGGATTGCGCTGCAAAGTCCCTAACCCCGAACATGGCGCATCCAGCAGCACCAGGTCGAATGATTCCGCCGGGAAAGGCATATCACGCTCGGCATCCAGTCGAACCAGATTGATGTTTTCAATACCCAGCCGAGCGCTCAGTTCTTTGATCGTTCGCATTCGGTGCTGGTGAAGATCGGCTGCCACAATCAATGAATCCGGCTTCAGCTCCGAAGCAATCAAATTCGCTTTGCTGCCGGGCGCTGAACAAAGGTCCAGGACTTTTGCCGGTTGCGTTTCAGCGATCAGCCTCAGCGCCAGCCGGCCAATTAACTGAGACGCTTCGTCTTGTAGGTACACCCAGCCTTGCTGAATCGGTTCGGAGGTCGCCAGCAAACTTCCGTTTTCGACGACGTAAGCTTCAGGCGTCAGATTGGAAGGACGAATTTTGATTTTGTGCAATTCCAGATCGGCTTTTATCTCTTCGACGGGTTTTCTAGTGGGATTGAACCGGAAGGAAGCGGTCGGAACTTTGTTGTTGGCCAGCGCCATTTCCCGCGTGTCAGCCTCTCCAAATCGGGCCATCCAGCGTTTCACCAGCCAAACCGGATGTGAAGTTTCGATGCTGGTTCGATGCACAGGACTTTTGCTGCTGGGCAAAATGCTGAATTCAAGCTCGCGCTGGGCGCTTCGCAGCACACCGTTGACCAGCCCCGCAGCCTGGATTTTCCCGTGCTCTTTGACCAAATTGACGGATTCGTTGATCGCCGCAAATGCCGGAACGCGTGTCAGATACATCAATTGGTACAATCCCAATCGCAACGCTTCCAGATCAAGCTTGTCAATTTCGCGGCGAGTGTGGCGCTCGATCAAAAAATCCAACCGGCCTTGCCAACGCAATACGCCCAGCGTCAATTCCTGCAACAAACCGCGGTCTTCGCGCGAAAGCTTGTCGTAACGAGTGGCCGTCAGCAGATTGCTGGCAAACGCATTTTGCGTGGCAACACGTTCTAAAACTTCAAAGGCAGCAGCGCGCGCTGGAGAAAGAACTGGAAGTTTGGCATTCATGTTTGCGCCGCCTCCGGCAGCTTGAATTCAGTTCCAACCATCAGCTTCGCTCCATTCAGAAAATCGCGCGCTGGCATCGGACGCTTTCCAGCCGGTTGAACTTCCGTTACTCGCAAGGTTGTGCCGCCGCCACAAACCACTGTGAAGCTGTCTTTTGATACCTCACCAATTGCGCCGGGTTGAAGGTGGTTGTCGTTGCTGGCCGTATCTGCCTCGATGGCAATCAGTTCCAGTCGCTGATCGTCTAAGAACGTGTAACAACCAGGAAAAGGCGTGAAGCCGCGTTTTCGATTGGAAATTTCAGCCGCCGTCAGCGCCCAATTCACCTGGCCGTCTTCGCGTTTCAAAATAGGCGCATAGGTCGCTTCCGAATGGTTTTGCTCTATCGGTGAGATTTCACCTCGCTCAAGTTTTGTCAGCGTTTGAATCAACAGCTCCGCGCCAAGTTCGGCCAACCGTGGCGTTAATTCCGCTGCCGTTTCACGCCCACCGATTGCTATTTTTCCCTGCAACAGCATTGCTCCGGTGTCCATGCCAACATCCATTTGCATGACTGTCACACCGGTTTCGATTTCTCCGCAGGCAATCGCCCAGTTGATGGGCGCCGCACCGCGATATTTTGGCAACAGCGATGAATGCACATTGATGCACCCCAAACGCGGAGCCGCAAGCATCCAGTCCGGCAAAATCCGTCCATAAGCCGCAACGATCCCGGCATCAGCTTGTTGCAGCAGCGGTTCGATTTCGGCCCTAGCTTCGGCGGTTTTGATTTTGGTGGGTTGATAAATTGGTATGCCGCGTTCTGCGGCAAAAACTTTGACCGGCGAAGGCGTCACAATTTGCTTGCGCCCCACTGGCCGGTCGGGTTGCGTGAAGACAGCAAAGACTTCATGCCCAGCATCCGTTAATTTTTTTAGCGAGGGAACGGCAAATTCCGGCGTCCCCATAAAAATCAGTTTCATAAGTGCGATGATTTAAGTGATTTACCTTTGGCTGTGCAGTCTAGGAGTCCACTGCAAGGCAAGTCAAACTGATGGCTGAAAAAAAGCCTCAAGGCAAATTGCTTTGCCTTGAGGCTTCAAGTTTGAGGATGGTAGTGGTGTTGCCTCGTAACTCTATTCGTCGGCGGTTTTAAAACTGATTTGTGGAATTAACGGCAGTCCTTTGACCAACCGCAGTGTCGGATCTTTCAACATGTCTGCTGCTTCGGTATTCAATTCCGATTCGCGCAATTCTTTGTATTTGCCATTTGGGTACAGCAGCAAAAAAACCGGGCCGTTGCTTGGTTGAGCAACCGGTTTCGGCTTAACAACCGGTTTGGGCTTGGCGGCTTTGGCCGCAGTTGGTTTACTGGAGTTTCCAGCCGTAGATTCGGTCGTTGTTTCGGTTTCCGCGATTGGGGTGTCGAGATTTGATTCAGTCATCTGTTCTTGGACCTCTTCTTCGAAATTGATATTGATCAAGTTGTTGGGATTTGGCTCGCCTTGATCGTCGAACTCCGTTTCGCCGCGAGCCGCTGAAAAGCCGCCGGATTGTAAGTGAGCAATTGGCGTTTTGGAAACTACGGCAGCCCGATTCTTTTTCGAGCGAGAGGTCCAAACCATCGTTTGCGGATCGAAGGCTCGGCCAGATTTTTTGGCTGCCTGATTCAGCCGTTCTGTAATTGCTTCTGTTCCTCGTTCAGCGGCAAGCGCACCGTGCCAGTCTTTGCAATCTCGCCGGAACTTGCAGGTCCAGTAGCAAACTTCGACAGCTTTCTGACAACCGAATCTGTTGCAGGCAATCTGCATACTGGCACCTCGCTCTCAACGCTAAATAGCGGAATTAAAATGGTAGTTCGTCTTCTTCAATGCTCACTAGCGGGCGATTGGAAGCACGCTTGGATTTTGCGGCTTTGGTTGACGCAGCCACAGTTGGCTGGGCTTGCTGATTCTCAACCTCAATTTGATTCTCAGTGCTGGTGATCTGTGGCAACGCAAATTCGTTTCGATTGCCGAGAAATTGTATGTCCGTTGCTGTAACTTCTGGACTGATACGTTGATTCCCTTCACGATCAGCATATTCTTCCAATCGCAAGCGCCCTTCGACATACACCTGACGGCCTTTGCCCAGATATTCGTTGGCAAGTTCGGCCTGCCGCCCCCAAACTGTTACACGGAACCAAGTTGTATGCTCGTCGGTTTCTCCGATGGCAGATTTGCGGCGTTCTGTGGTTGCCACTGACATTTTGCAAACCGCAGTCCCCTGTGGTGTATAGCGCAATTCAGGATCGCGCCCCAGAAAACCCACTATTGTGATTTTGTTGAATGACATCACTGCAACCCTCCTTCTGTTTTGGCTTGGTTGGTTTGAAAATTTGCCAAAACTGGACGCAGTGTATTCACTCCCTCACTTTGTGTCAAGAATGAAACACAAAAATCCACAAACGAAACAAAAAAATGACTCGAAAAGCGTTTTTGCTCTTCGGGCCATTTTTAATTTTCTACAGACAAACAATCCGCTAACTCATTCCCAATCACCAAGTTTGATCTTCTTTTTGATTTTCCTACTGACCAGTTCACGCTTCAATGGATTCAAGTATTCAATAAAAACTTTACCGTTGATGTGATCATTTTCGTGCAACACACAGCGGGCGGCGTAGCCCGAAACTTCAAACGTAAACTCCTTACCGTTCAAATCAACTGCCTGAACCGTGACAACTTCAGGACGCTCGACTTCGACATAAATGCCCGGAAAGCTCAAACATCCTTCTTCTCCGACAATTTTCCCTTTGGAATCAACGATTTTCGGATTGATGCAGACAATGCGTTCACCTGAGTCTTTGCCTGCGCTGACATCCATGACAAAAAGCTGTTTCGACAGCGCCACCTGCGGAGCCGCCAGGCCAACACCTTTGGCTTCGTACATAGTGTCGAACATATTGCCGATGAACTCAGCCAGTTTGCCGTCAATGTTCGTCACATCATCTCCGGCTTTTTGCAGTACCGGGTCTCCATATTTCACGATTGGTAAAATCATTTTCTTTTTTTCAGTACTCCTTCACCTGTTGTAAATAGCTTTCATAGTTTCGCTTCATTTCCCGCAGCGAATCTCCACCGAACTTTTCGCGCATCGCATTGGCCAGAACGATAGCGACCATCGCTTCGCCGATCACGCCCGCAGCCGGAACCGCTGTTACGTCCGAACGCTCAAAGTCGGCTTCCATCACTTCCTTGGTTTCGATGTGAACGCTGCGAAGCCGTTTCCTAAGTGTAGCAATCGGTTTTAGATACCCCCGCACGCGAAGCTCTTCACCGTTGGTCATGCCACCTTCCAAACCTCCGGCGCGATTGGACATTCGATAAAATGCTTTTTCGTCAGCTTTGTAACCAATTTCATCGTGAACTTGGGAACCGGGCATCGCAGCATTGGCCACGCCTTCGCCGAGTTCGACGGCTTTGGTCGCGTGAATGGACATCACAGCCTGAGCCAGTTGCCCATCCAGCTTCGATGCCCAACTCGTATGCGAACCAAGTCCTGGCGGACACCCTTTGGCCACAATTTCAAAAATTCCTCCGAGCGTGTCGCCTTCTTCGACCCCGGCTTTATCAATGCGCTCGATCATTTGGGCTTCGGCTTTCTTGTCCACGCAGCGCAGCATGATGTCGTCGTAAATGGCTTTGATCTGATCCCAACCGGCGTCACGATTTTCAATCGAAATTTCGCCAAGCTGAATGACGTGGCTGGCCAGTTCAATCCCAAATTCTCTAAGCAATTGCTTGGCAAAAGCTCCGACAGCGACACGCATCGTCGTTTCGCGCGCGCTGGCTCGTTCCAGAATGTCGCGCAAATCGCGCCGGTCATATTTCATCCCGCCAACCAAATCCGCGTGGCCCGGGCGAGGGCGAATCACCTTGCGGTCGCGTTCAGGCATCTGTTCAGGCTTTTCCGCCGCCATCACTTCCAGCCAGTTTTGGAAATCGCGGTTTTCAACCATCACAGCAATCGGCGAACCGAGCGTTTCTCCGTGGCGAACTCCGGTCAGGATTTGAACGGTGTCGGTTTCGATCTTCATGCGACCGCCGCGTCCGTAGCCTTGCTGACGCCGCCAGAGTTCGTGGTTGATGAAATTTTGATCAATTGGCAAACCAGCAGGCAAGCCTTCGATTGTGGCGACCAAAGCGCGTCCGTGCGATTCGCCTGCGGTAGTAAAGTTGAAAAGCATATTGCTCAATTCGTTTCTTTTTCCTCGTTGATGGCAACTCTAAACACAAAGTATAAAAGCCGCTCCGACAATGGGCAAATAAACGAATTTGATGGCTTGTGTTCGCCTCTTATTTGAATCGAAAACTGCTTACGGCCATAATCTCGCCTCACAATTCACCACAGACTTCATTTACAGAAAAGGAAACCGCAAGCGAAATGCAGAATTCTCCATTCGCGCACATTGAGCAAGCGCCGCCCGATCCAATCATCGGACTTACTGAAGCTTTCAACAATGACTCCAATCCGGCCAAAGTGAATCTTGGCGTAGGCGTTTATCAGGACGCCAACGGCAAAGTTCCTGTGCTGAACGTGGTCAAAGAAGCTGAAAAACGCTGGTACGATCAGGAAGCGACCAAAACCTATTTCGGCATTGATGGCGTTCCGGCTTATATCAAAGAAGTTCCCAAGCTGCTGTTCGGCTCGGATTCGCAAATCGTCGCCGAAGGCCGCGCGGTTACAGTCCAAGGCGTCGGCGGAACCGGCGCGCTGAAAATTGGCGCGGATTTCCTTCGCCGCTTTTTGCCAGATTCGCAACTCTGGATCAGCCGCCCAAGCTGGGAAAATCACCAGATGCTGTTTGAAGCTGCCGGATTCAAGGTTAACAGCTATCCGTATTACGACCCGGAAACGCACGGGCTGGATTTCAATGGAATGCTGGAAACCCTGAAAGACCTGCCCGCGAAAAGCATCGTCGTGTTGCACGCTTGCTGCCACAACCCAACCGGCGTTGACCTGACAAACGACCAATGGCGACTGGTCGTGGATGTTATCAAACAAGCGGACCTGGTTCCCTTCCTCGATTTTGCTTATCAAGGTTTTGGCGAAAGCCTGGAATCGGACGCTTTCGCCGTTCGGGCGTTTGCCGAAGCCGGAATCCAGTGCGTGATTGCCAGTTCGTTTTCAAAATCCTTCGCGCTGTACCGCGAACGCGTCGGAGCGATGACTTTCGTAACTGCCAGCGCTGAAGAATCCAAGCGCGTGCTGAGCCAGGTTAAACGAGTCATCCGCACAAACTATTCCAGCCCGCCTTCGCACGGCGCACAGCTTGTGGCGATGGTGTTGGCCGATGCAGAGCTCCGCAAACAATGGGAAGCAGAGCTTGCCGAAATGCGTGAACGAATCTGGCAAATGCGCGGTAAGTTCGTTGAAATGCTCCGCGAAAAAGGCGTCGAACAGGATTTCAGCTTTATCCAAAACCAGCGCGGAATGTTTTCTTATTCCGGCTTGTCGCCCGATGCGGTCAAAGCGTTGCGCGAAAAATTCAGTCTTTATATCGTCGGCAGCGGGCGTATTTGCGTTGCTGCCATGAATGACAACAACATCGGCACCATCTGCGAAGCGATCGCGGACGTGCTGTAACCTCACTTGGGCATCATGAACAATTCAAAATTTTCTCGTCGTGATTTCGTCTCTGCTTCCACGGCGTCTGTGTTGCTGACTGCTGCCAGCGCTAAACGCGTGATGGGTGCAAACAACAAACTTCGCGTTGGCCTCATTGGCTGCGGCGGCTTATCGCAAGGCTCTCACATTCCTGCGCTATTGGGCATGAAGGATTCTGACAACGTGGAAATCGCCGCCGTTTGCGATGTTTATCAAAAACGTTTGGATCAAGCCGCAGGCAAAACTGGCGCGAAGCCCTTCAAGAATTACCACGAACTGCTGGCCCAAAAAGACATTGATTACGTGGCCATCATTACTCCTGAACATTGGCATGCCCGAATGACTCTGGATGCGGCTGACGCAGGCAAGCATATTTACTGCGAAAAGCCCATGACCTGGTCCATCGAAGAAGCGAAGAAAGTCGTCGCCAAAATCAAAGAAACCAAGCTGAAAATGCAGGTGGGCGTGCAGGGCATGTCCGATGATTCGTATGAAACCGCTCAGCGAATGATTAAGGAAGGCAAGATTGGGCGTCCGATTCAGGCCCAGATAGATTATTCGCGCAATCATAAAAATGATTTCTGGGTTGCCGATCCAGCCGAAATTGATAAAGACGTGAAACCCGGCGTGAATCTGGACTGGAACGCTTTTCTGGGTTCAGCGCCAAAACGCCCATTCGATCTGGATCGCTTTCTGCACTGGCGTCGGTACTGGGATTATTCAGGCGGCATTGCGACGGACTTGTTCGTCCATCGCGTGACGCGAATGATTCGTGCTCTGGATTTGAAGTTCCCTGATCGGGCCGTTGCCACTGGTGGCAAGTGGGAATTCCGGAACAGCGCGGCTGAAATCCCGGACACGTTCAATATGATGCTGGATTATCCGGAAGGCTTGACGGTCGTGGTGCTGTCTTCGATGGCGAACGCGGAACCGATTCCGCATGTCATTCGCGGCCACGAAGCCACACTGGAATTCACCCGCGATGGGTTCGTCATCCGTCCGGAAGGCCGACTAAACAGAAGCGGCGACAAAGCAATCATTACCCACAAAAAGACTGGTGGCGAAGACATCACGCTGCACCATCGCAACTTGCAGGACGCGATTCGCAATGGCGCAGCGATCAAAACTGACGTGATGACAGGGTATTACGGTATCGTCGCGGTTCGTATGGCGACCGAAGCGTTCCGCAAAAACAAATGCATGAAGTGGGATGCCCGGCGCGAGCGGGCTTACGCAGCCTGAGGTTTGATTTCAACGGCGACCGCTTCCGAAACCGCGCTGTTGAAAATCAATTCAAGCGTTACCGTGCCGGTTTCGATTCCAACTGGCAACTGCGCATCAACCTGGTAACTGGCAATGTCGGTTACAAAACCAACAAAAGTCGGCGAGATTAGATGCTCGCCGACTTTTACTTTTACGTTGCCACAATTCGCCTCACCGCTTAAGCCTTCGACAAATAATCTTAGCAACGACTTTGGCCCGCTGGCATAAATTTCAGCCTGGTAATCAAATCCGTTTCTGACGGTAACAATTTTTGGCGCGGCGGGCTTGGCCTCAACAAATTCAATTTCATAACCCGTCGAGACTTCGCCGCTTTCAAGCTGGACTTTCACAACGACATTTTCACTGGCGGTTCCAGATGGAATACGCGCTTCGATATAGGTCAGTTGGTCGAAGGACGTGCCGAATCGTCGGAACAGTTCTTCATCAAAATGCGGACGCGGACGGCCAACGTAACGCGGCGTAATGGCTTTGCTGCCTAAACTCACCTTCAAGTTATTCGCGTCAACCGATTCCCTGTCTAACCCAGAAATGACCAGCGACAGCCAAGCTTCGTCGCCTCCGGTCGGAATCGTCTTGACTGCCGCGTTGTCAGCGCGAGCGTGAAACTCAATTTGGCAACTTCTCTTCGTGTTTTCTTCGTGTGTCTTCGTGGAAGAAAAAACCTTTTTCGGCTTTCGCATCATCGTCCAGCAAAACATGGTGTCGCCGCCATAAACGCTGATCAGTTGCGCGCCGAGTTCACGCGCCAAACTGCGAGCCTCGGCTTCGGTAAACGTCGCGCCCGCCCAAGTGTTTTTTTCGGCTTCGGCATAACTTTGCGCTTCGACGCCGTTAGTGTGAATGCGGAGGATGCCGCCGGGTTTGACCACTCGATAAGCATCACGAATATTCGATTCGATCACAGCTTTGCTCGGCACGTGTTGAAAAACGTAAGCCGAAAACGCTATGTCGAAATAGTCATTTGGCAACACAGCGAAATCCACGCCGCTTGTTTCGTGCAAATGAACATTTGGCAAATCGCCAAGCCGCTGGCGCGCTTGCCGTATCATTTCGCCCGAAACATCTGTCGAATGAACTTCGCCAAAAATCGTGGCCAGATGTTTTGTCATTCTTCCAATGCCACAACCGATTTCCAGAAACCTCAAATCGAGCGGATCCTGCCCGCCAGTCATCAAAACCAATTCAGGCAAGATCAGCGTGTTGATTTCACTCTGCCCCGTCGCATCAAACTCGGCGTCAGTTTGGTCCAGCCGGACAGTATTGATGTACCACTTAGAGTTTTCCTGAGCGCGATGGTTCCAATCACGCTTCATGACTTCGGCAAATTCGTCTGCTGCCTTCTCTTCAACGGTTTGACTACTCATTCTCTTTCCTGAATCCTTCTCGCGTTCGATCTTTTTGGAGGAACAATGCTCAAACTGAAATTTATATGCTGCGCGCTGACAATCACTTCCATGTCTTTGATCGCTCAAGCTCAAAACAAAGCTGGCGATGCTCGCGGCACAGTGCAAAACTTTTTCTCTTTGCTCAAGGCGCAAAAATACACTGAGCTTCACGATTTTCTGCCGTCGCAGCTTCAGAAACAAACGACACGCGAACAACTGGCCGAAAGCTTGAAACGCCTGGATCAGTTTTTGACCATCCAGCGGATGGAAATTGGCCGCATTCAGCAGCGCGGAGATTATGCCGTCGTTGACACGACGATTTACGGCAACCTGAAACGAGCAGTGAATATGAACGGTGAAGAAATTAAAGAAGGCCGGGTTTCAGTGCAGCAATACCTGTTAAAAGAAGAAGGCCGGTGGCGAATCACCACTGCCGATAACCGCACGCGCGATTTCTTTCTAAAGCGCAATCCGGAATTCAAGCAGCAGTTTCAACTGACACAACCACAATTCGCGTTCAAACAAAATGGCAAATGGACTCAGCTTGGCCAACCGGGTGCTCGCTGAATTGAATCCGCGCTCAACGAATGCTGCCGACCGTTTGTTGCCAGCTAAGCGTTCGTCGAAACACGCTTAGCCGGGCACGCTCACGTTCATCCAGCAAACTTTCCAGTTGATCGGCGACGGCAGCCAAAAGCTGAAACGCAAAATCCCCGGCGTGTGTTGTGACATGCGCGTAATAGCCCAGTTGAACCGTTCCGTTTTTGTCCTGGTGAAATTCGCGCACTTCGTCAGAAGTCATCCTTTCAACCTGAGAGTTAATCGGCAAGACGATACGCGGTATTCCATGATGGCTTTTCTGTCCCTCTCTCCAGCCAAGCAGTAAGACCCCGACAATCACTCCTTGCTCGTTCAAATAATCTGGGCTGAAGACTGAATTCAAATCCGGCGGCGTCGAAAGCCGTGGGCCGTAATTTCCATATTCGGGATTGATAAGCTGTGAATTGTAAATGACGCCAACCACTTCGCCGCCACCAACTGTGACTTTGATAAATTGCGCGAATCCGTAATCTTCCGTTTTCGGCGCTTCGCTGGTTTCCATTGAATCCAGAATTCGCGCGGCGTAATCAACATGAGAATTCGATTTGACGATTTTGGCGATCAACATAGTAAAACCTTTTCAAAACATTGTGTTCTACCAACCAGGAGCCGATCTCACTTTACCTTTCCCGGTCCCCACAGTGCGCGTCCAGGCTTTGTGCCTGTGTGTTTTCCGTCTTTCAAAACCTGGTTGCCGTTCACAAACACGTGCTGCATTCCAACGGCGTACTGATGAGGTTGTTCAAACGTCGCACGGTCGGCGATCGTCTTCGGGTCAAAGATAACCACGTCGGCAAAGTAACCCGGTTTGAGCAAGCCTCGATCTTTCAACTCCAGATTCGTCGCTGGCAAGCTGGTCAGCCGCCGCACGGCCTCTTCCAGCGGGATGACCTTTTCATCGCGAACATATTTGCCGAGCAACCGCACAAAGTTTCCATACGCGCGAGGATGCGTAGAAGATTTCAAAAATACTCCCTCCGTCGCCATCGAACCAGCATCCGACCCAAACGACACCCAGGGTAATTTGATCTGTTTTTGGATGTTTTCTTCGGACATCATGAAATACACCGTGCCGACGCGAGACTGATCTTCTACAACCAAATTCATAATTGTGTCGGGAACTTCTTCGCCTCGAAGCTTGGCGACTTCAGCCAGGGTTTTGCCGGTGTATTTTTTCAAGTTCGCGTTTTTGAATCCGACCAACAGCACTCGATCCGCAGAGCCAGCCGACAAATACAAATTCTCCCATTTGTCTGAAGGCGTGGTGATTTCTTGAGCGATCTTTTTTCGCGTCGCCGGATCTTTCAGCCGTTTGAACGCAGCCTCATATCCGCCATCCAATACCCACGGCGGCATCGCCGCGTCCAAGCCTGTCGAACCTGCCGGATAAGTGTACATATCGGCAGTAATCTTCAATCCTTCGCTTCGAGCTTTTTCGATAAGGGCGATTGCTTGATCCATCTTCGGCCAATTCGCTTTG
>CAZXHW010000105.1:0-13918 GCA_964639915.1 uncultured Heliomicrobium sp. | reverse complement strand
AACGGAAACCAAAGTATTCGCAGGGAGTTATTAGGAGGAAATCATGGTAAAAACTTTGTCGGCTCGCTGCCGACTCAATGCCAGATTTACTGCGTCATCGCCTTCAGTGTCGGTATGACCGATCAATTCAATACGGAATGTGCGGCCAGCCGCCGGAACCAATTCCGAAAGTTTTTGAACATCGGCAAACAGCGCACGCAAACTTTCATTTTGTCCGGGGGCGATTTGTGCATTACCGGAAACAAAGCGAATCACCTGTTGTTCAATTCTCTGGCGCAGCATGTCCGGTTCTTTCAAATCTTCGTCAATCAGATTTTGATCGTCGAATTTCGTCACGCCCGGCAGCGCACGCGCCAAGCGCCGGGTTTCGGCAATCCATTCATGCGAAGCCAAACCGCTGGCTGTCAAAGTACCATCGGCAAATTTCAGTTCAACGGTGGACGGAGGCTCAAGCAAGGTTTTGGCGCGCGCCACCACGAATGGGGCATCAAGTGCGGCGTATGGTTCCCAGCGTGAAGCGACAGACGCCGGATCAATTGGAGTTTCTTTTTGCAAAATGACCGCAGGGTCGGCGGCCAGCGGGTCGCGCAAGCCTGCGACGAATCGTTTTCCCCCTTCCTTGCCGGTTTCAGCAATGACAATGCCTGGTTCCTGCTTTAACCGGTTTAGATAGGCGTCCCAGCGCCTGGCATCGCGCCAGGCATAAAAGCCCCAGGTTCCCAAGCCCAGAATGACCAACGCCAGCAACAGCCATAAGTACGCTGGAACCTTGAAATCCGCCGGTTCGGCTCGCCCTTGATATTGAGATTGCAGGCATTCTTCCAATCGGGGTTGCGCGCCCTCAAACGCCGAAGCATCGCCGTTGAAGGTTTCGAACGCTTCGCGCTGTTCGATCTGAATCGCTTCCAGCGCAGGAGCAAAGAAATCGCTGCGCAAGGATTCAGGCGCTTCTCCGCGAATGACCACGGCCAGCACGGCTTGCGGGCCGGATTCAAACCAGACTTCGCGGTCGCCCATATCCAGCGTGTCTATCTGTTCATTCGACGACCCGAACGAATCGCGCGCAAAGTTGCCGATCGCCACCTGCATCGCTGTCAGCATGCCGGAAACAATGTCTGCGTCTTTGGTGATGGTCGGATCAGCGGCGACGTGATGCAGCAGCAAGCCGGTTTGTTTGTGAATCAGGAATACCTGCTCCGAACGATAAAGCAGCGTGTGATACATCACGACTTCGGCAAATGACTTACCGGTTTTCAAGGCTTCTAGGCGCCATTTTGTGCCTTGCCACGACAAACTATGTTTCAGCGCCTGATCAATCGTTTGGACAAAACTGCTAAGCGCAATGGCGATGGCCCGGCGAATGGCCGGGCCCATCAGCGGAGAAATGGCTTCGGCAATTGGACGCGGATCTTTTTTGACGGAGTTATGAAATGCCGTGACGATGGTTGGAGCCAAGGCGTCGGTTAGCGCGTCGTCCTGGGCATTGCGAAGCCGTATCGCTTCTGGCAACGGACGGCTGAGTTCGCGGGCGCGAACCCGCGGATTATTCAGCCGCTCCAGAATGTTGCCGAGTTGAAGTTGTTCCGGTTCCAGCAGCAAACGGCGTAGTTCCGCCATCGCCTCCGCTTTGTCTTCTGTCGGCTCGCCATTCTTATCTTCCAGTTGAAGAATGTCGTCGTCTTCAGGTTCAGCCAAATCAGTTGGTAAAGGCGTTTCAGGTTTATTCGGAACAATGCGCAACGGATAATCAGCCATAAAGCATTTGCAAACGCAGATTATTCTTCGCCCGGAAGTTTGAATTCGTGGTTCAGCCGCATCGCCAGTTCAGTGAACAAATTAGCCAGGGCCGAACGGTCAGCTTTGTCGTTTCTGAGTTCGCGCGATTCACGTTGCAGCGACGCCGACAAGTCGTCATGTTTCAGATGGATTTCATCCGCCAGGTTTTTGGCCTGATCCAGAATCTGTTGTCGCAATTCACGCTGAACGTTTGTGCTGTGTTCGTCCATGGCGTTGATCTTGTTCGTCAACGAACGCGACGCATCGCGCAATTCCCGGGTGATGTCTTCGCTGGCTTGGGTGCGTTGCTGATTTTCCGACCGCAACCGGTCGCCCAGCGCGCTGATTTCCTGTTTGATAAATGATTCCAGCGAATCAAACCGTCGGCGCGCATCTTCACGCGCATCGGCGGCTTCCTTGATCATTCGCTCTTCCAATCGGACAAAGCGGCGCTCGTATTCGCGTAGCTGAGCGCCAAACAAAATGTCTCGAATCTTTTCGATGTTGCCCGATCCAGCCACTTCCTGGACCGTGGCAGTGCTAATATTTTGGCTTCCGGCGGATTGATGATGATCGCTGGTTGGCATGGGAATGACTTCTGCAGCATTCATAGTGTTGCTCCTTAGACGATAGATTCGTGAGGCATTGGGGCAGCCTGCAATGATTTTCCTTGAGACGCTTGAACCGTAGAAATTGTGTTGTATCTCTACTTTGGCGCACGAAGCATACTTGATGCAGTTCATTAACTGCAACGTTCTGTGAGGTGAAATTTTGATGGCTGAAAAAGGCGCGACAATTCTTGGTTTTGACATTGGCGGAACCAAAACCGCCATTGTCGAAGGCACGCGCGAAGCGGAAATTCTGCAACGCGAAGAGATTTTGACCGAAGCGCATTTGCCGTACGCTGAAACCTTCCCGCGAATTGCTGCCACGGCAAATCGCGTCATGGAAACTGCTGAAGCCGCCGGACGCAAAATCAATGCGGTCAGTGTTTCCATTGGTGGCCCGCTGAAAATTTCCGAAGGCATTTTGATTGATCCGCCACATTTGCCCGGCTGGCATGGCGTGCGGTTGAAAGAAGCTTTGCAAGCTGAATTTCCCGGCTTGCCGGTTTTCATCGAACACGACGGCAACGCAGGCGCGCTGGCCGAATTTCACTTCGGAGCAGGGAAGGGGCGAGCCGGACTGCGCCATTTGATCTTTTTGACCTTCGGCACTGGAATCGGAGCCGGACTAATCATCAACGGCCAGGTTTTGCGCGGAGCGTCCGAAACGGCTGGCGAAATCGGCCATTTGCGGCTGGCGTGGAGAGGCCCGGTCGGATTTGGCAAAGCCGGTTCGTGGGAAGGGTTTGCTTCCGGGCAAGGTTTGGTCGAACTGGCCGCGCTGATGTTTCCGCTTCGCTGGTCGCAGGCGACTCCAATTCGCGAAGTCGTTGAAGCGATGCTCGCCGACGATTCTGACGCTCTGACAGTCGCCGCCGAAGCCGGAAAGTGGATGGGGCGCGGAATGGCTTTGCTGGTGGACACGCTCAATCCACAAATGATCGTGCTGGGATCGCTGGCTGTTGCGTTGGGGGACCGCGTGCTGGAACCGGCGCGGCGCGCTTTGGCCGAAGAAGCTTTGCCGCAAGCCGTTGCGGCTTGCGAAGTGGTTCCGGCAAAGTTGGGAAACCGAATCGGCGACGTTGCCGCTTTGATGGCCGCCCTGTACGATGTTCCGGCATAAATAATTCTATGGAATTACCTATCTTCAACGACAATTTGAAATCGTCCGGGTCGTGGTCTGCGACGCTGGGTGCTGAACAAGAAAACTGGAAACAAACGGAAGCTTCGGCCGAATCGCTGCGCGAATATCAGGTTGAACACCTGCTTCGCCGTTCGGGTAATAGCATTGACCGCGCAAATTTGCTGGCAGCGGCTGGCAAAGTTTCCGGCTGGGCCAAAGAAGGACTGTTTAACGCTGACCGGCTGATGGAATTGCACGAAACGTTGACCGGCGCAAAGGCGGAACTGAGAACAAGCGAACCACGACCGCTGAATGCGCTGCACGATCCGACTCCAGCAGTCATTTTGCCCAAAATGCTTGCGATGGCATTTGACTGGTTTTCGACGGAAAGCTTTGGCGAACTTCACGCCGTCGAACAGGCTTCGGTGGTTTACCTGCGTTTGTTGGATTTGCATCCATTCGTGAATGTAACTGAACCGACAGCAATGTTGGCTGCAAGCTTTTACACTGAACGCGCGGGATTTCCGCCGCTGGTGATTCTGTCAGACGACATTACGCAAGCCAGATTCGCACAGGCGCTTGAAGCCGCATTTCGAATGCTGACACAGCCGTTGGTTGAACTGTTCGCTGAAATGTTGCGGTTGGCGATGCAGGTCCGAATGTAGCGCAGGTTTTCCAACCTGCGCGGATTCTATGTAAAAACGCTTTGCTGGCATTTACTGTCCGACTGGCCAGGCACGCGCAGGTTGGAAAACCTGCGCTACATCAATTATGAAACGAAAAGGCGAGCCGTTGCCGCTCGAAATTCAACAATTGCTCGCGCCGTTTTTTCCTGATCTGGATTTAAGCCGGGTTCGAATTTTTGAATGCATTCCGCGTTACGTCTCGATCACCGCCGTTGCCGAACCAATCGGTTATACCGACGGATGGAAGATTTACTTTGCGCCGGGGTACTACCGGCTCGATTCTGCCGAAGGCTTGGCGTTGATCGCTCACGAAATCGTCCATTGCCGGCAGTATCACCAATTCGGCAAATGGGGATTCAGAACCAAGTACTTGTCGGCTTATTTACAAAACCGTCGGGGCGGAATGACGGAAAAAATCGCTTACGAACAAATTCCTTTTGAAATTGAAGCGCGCGAAATTGAACACAACGTTCTTTCAGCACTGCTTCAACTCCAATCCAACTTCACAATTGAATGACGAACAATGCTTCTTCAATCCTGAACCTGCTGCCGGATGCGCTGAGCCAGTTGGCCGAATGGCAATCGCGCTGGCACGAATACGAAATTGATGAAACGCTGCAACTGCCAGAAGCCCGCGCGCGTGAAGTGTTGAGCGAACTGGTCAAGCGACTGGGCGACAATTATCCGTTCTGGCATCCCAGCTACGCCGGGCAGATGTTGAAACCGCCGCATACCATCGCTTCGATTGCGTATTTCATCGCGCAGCAAATCAATCCGAACAACCACGCACTGGATGGTGGCCCCGCCACGGCAAAGATGGAAACTGAAGTCGTCGCCGATATGGCGCGAATGTTCGGATACGAAACCCATCTTGGCCATCTGACTTCCAGCGGAACCATTGCTAACCTGGAAGCGCTGTGGGTAGCGCGTCACCTGCACCCAGATAAAGCTGTCGCCTTTTCTACCGAAGCCCATTACACGCACGGTCGAATGTGTGAAGTCATCGGCGCGAAAACTGTCGAAATTGCTGTTGATGGTCGCGGGAGAATGGATTTGGACGATCTGCGCGCACGGCTTAAAACCGGCGAGATCGGAACCGTCGTGATGACTTCGGGAACGACAGCGCTGGGAGCGGTGGATCCGATTGACCAAGCGCTTGAGCTTCGCCGCGAATTCGATTTCCGCATTCACGTGGACGGAGCCTATGGCGGTTTTTTCAAACTGCTGGCTGATGGCGATGCGCTTGAGGCTGACGCCGCGGCCGCTTTCCGGGCTATTGCTGAATCCGACAGTTTGGTCGTTGATCCGCACAAGCACGGATTGCAACCCTACGGCTGCGGCTCTGTGCTGTTTCGCGATCCCAGCGTCGGACGCTTTTACAAACATGATTCACCGTACACGTATTTCACTTCGAACGAATTGCATCTCGGCGAAATCAGTCTGGAATGTTCGCGTGCCGGAGCCGCTGCGGCTGCGCTGTGGGCGACGCTGCAATGTTTTCCGCTGATGGCTGATACGGGATTGGGAGCGATTTTGCGAAAGACCCGTGCCGCAGCGGTTCGATGGGCGAAGCTGATCGAAGAAAGCGACAAGCTGCGATTGGTGTTACCGCCCCAACTGGACATCGTCAATTTTTACGCTGCGACGGCCAGTCATAAGGTTTCCGAAACCAGTCAGATCACGCATCGCGTCTTTGAAGCGTTGATGAATGATGCCCAGCACCCAATTTATCTGGCGAAGTTCAACGCCAAACCCGGCTTGCTGGCTGGGCACAAAGACTTAGTTTGGGACGAGTCAATGTTGACGGTATTTCGCAGCGTGTTGATGCGGCCAGAGCATTTGGAGTATGTGCCGACCTTGCATGAGCGTGTCTTATCAATGCTGTAACCGAGGTAAACTAAATGGATCAACCAACTGAAGACGAACGCGAGTACCCTCACTGGAATCGCGTGTATCTAGCCGTAATTGTTTTTACCGTAGCCACCATCGTTGGGTTGTGGTGGTTTTCGAAGCAGTTTCAATAACGTAGCGCAGGTTTTCCAACCTGCGCCTGGCTTTCGCCAAAAAGCCTTTTTGGCGTCGAACGCGCAGTCACTTCAAGACCTGAGCAGGTTGGAAAACCTGCTCTACGCTTTCAGAGGACCCTCGAATGCATTGGCTGGATTGGACGATTGTTGCCGCGTATTTGATTTACATCGTGTACGACGGATTGCGGCTGACGAAAAAGAGCAACGAAATCGAAGGGTATTTTTTAGCCAGTCGCAGCCTGCCGTGGTGGGCGGTCGGGTTGTCGGTGATGGCGACGCAGCTTTCGGCCATTACGCTGGTTGGCACAACCGGACAAGCTTATTCGGATGGAATGCGGTTCATTCAGTTTTACTTCGGTTTGCCATTTGCGATGGTGATTTTGTGCGTGACGGCGGTTCCGTTCTTTTACAGGGCCAAGGTTTACACGGCTTATGAATATCTGGAACGCCGCTTCGATTCCAAAACCCGCAGCCTGACCAGTTTCTTCTTTCTAATTTCCCGTGGATTGTCGTGCGGCGTCATCGTCGCCGCGCCTTCCGTCGTTTTGTCGCTGGTGTTGGGCTGGAACGAATTGACGACGATTCTGGTCATGGGACTGACGACGACGATTTACACCATGTTTGGCGGGGTGCAGGCCGTCACCTGGACCGACGTCAAGCAGATGGTCATCATTTTCATCGGTTTGGCAGTCATTTTATTCGTCATCATCGGCCAGTTTCCGGCGGGCGTTTCCGTCGGTGAAGCAATGGATTTGGCCGGAGCCGTCGGGCGGATGAAAGCAGTGGATACTAGTTTCAACTTGAACGAAACTTACACGCTGTGGTCTGGATTGATCGGCGGATTGTTTTTGATGCTGTCGTATTTCGGTTGCGACCAAAGCCAGGTGCAACGCTTCCTGACGGCTAAATCTGTCAGCGAAGGCCGCACTTCGTTGCTGATGAGCGCGTTCATCAAAATCCCGATGCAGGTGTTGATCCTGTTCATTGGCGTGATGGTGTTTGTGTTTTATCAATTCGTCCAACCGCCGATGATTTTCAAAGCCGACGACCGTGCCAAAGTCGAGCAAAGTGCCGAGTATAAGCAACTGAACGCTGAATATACGGCTGCGTATGAAGAGCGGCGTAAGGCAGCACTTTTCTGGTCCAATGATGGAAATCGCGGCGTGGTTTCGCTCAATACGAATTTCGGCGATGTTTCCAAGCAGGAATTTGTGGCCGCAAACTCCAAAATGACCGATATTCGCAAACGTGCAGGCGATCTGGTCAAAAGCGTTACTGGAAAAGCTTTCAACGACACGAACTACGTCTTCCCAACCTTCGTCACCACCTACGCCCCGGCGGGAGTCATTGGGTTGATCATCGCGGCGATCTTTGCGGCGGCGATGAGTTCGATTTCGGCGGAATTGGCTTCGCTTTCGACGGCAACGGTGATGGATTTTTACCGCCGCCACATTCGCAAAGATGCTCCCGACTCGCATTATCTGAACGTTTCCAAAATTGCGACTGGTTTGTGGGGAATCTTCGCATGCATCGTCGCCATTTACGCCGGACGACTGGGTTCCTTGATCGAAGTCGTCAACAAATTCGGATCTTACTTTTACGGTTCGATTCTGGGCGTATTCGTGCTGGCCATTGCCACGAAACGCGCCACAGGCAATGGAGCATTTTTCGGCCTGCTGGCTGGAATGGTCACTGTCGCCGTCGTTGGCAACACTACGAAAATCAGCTTTCTTTGGTACAACGTCGTTGGCTGCGTTGCAGTCGTTATCGTCGGCATGCTCATCAGTTTGCTTTCTCCGCAACAACCCAAACAACAGGAAAACTAAGGCTATGAGAAAAGTTCTGGCGTTCGCCCTGATCGCGATTCTTTCGCTTCAAACCATTCAAGTTTCAGTCAGCGCTTATACGCGTTCTTCCCCTGAAGAACGCGGAGCCAGCGCATTGGCGTTGACGCTTCGCCAGTTGCAAACCATCGGCAGCGTGTTGCATACGGCCGCGCATCCCGACGACGAAAGCACGGACATGCTGGCTTTTATGTCGCGGGCAATGGGAGCGCGCACAGCGTATCTGTCGCTGAATCGTGGCGAAGGCGGACAGAATGGCATTGGTCCGGAATTGGGCGAAGCCCTGGGCGTCATTCGCACCGAAGAATTGCTGGCTGCGCGCAAGCTGGACGGAGGCGAACAGTATTTCACGCGCGCGATGGATTTCGGCTTCACGCGTTCGATGGAAGAGACGCTGCAAAAGTGGAATCGCGAAGAAGTTCTTGGCGATATGGTACGCGTAATTCGTTCTATGCGTCCGCTGGTTGTTGTCAACGGATGGAGTGGCACAACACAGGATGGCCACGGTCAACACCAGACTGCTGGCGCGCTGTTGCCAGAAGCCGTGAAAGCCGCCGCCGATCCTGCGCGATTTCCAGAACAGGTCAAAGAAGGCTTGCAGCCTTGGCAAGTGTTGAAAGTGTATGCGCGGCGTTTTGGCGGTGGCGGCGCTGGCCCGCGCGCCGAATTTGATGTCGGCGTTTACGATCCGGTGCTTGGCCGTTCGTATAATGAACTGGCTTCCGATGGCCGCAGCCAGCACCGTTCGCAAGACATGGGAATGACCCAGATGAAAGGTTCGGCGGTTCGATCATTCCCGCGCTTGTCTTCCGTGGTCGAAGCTCCCGAAAAAGAAACTTCGTTGTTTGCGGGCATTGATGTGACTTTGACTGGTGTCGCCAAATTCGCTGGCAAAGACGGCGAACGGCTGCTGCCTTCGCTGAACAAAATCAAAGACGCCGCTGCAAAAGCTTTGGCTGAATTCAGGATTGAACAGCCTGAACTGATTGCTCCGCATTTGGCCGCTGGCTTACACGAAGTCCGCGCATTACGCGCTTCGCTCGACAACCTGGATGCCGTATCGAAAGCCAACGCGGATTCAATCCTGGCCACCAAGGAAAGCCAATTCAACAGTGCCCTGGCCAAAGCACACGGCGTCGTGATTGACGCGCTTTCCAACACAGAAATCGTTACGCCGGGCGAAGCTGTGGATGTGGCGGCGAATGTCTACTTTCGCGCTTCAGCGGCAAATGCCTCGCCCGCAGCCAAGCTGGTCGCTCCGGCCAATTGGCAAGTCGCGCCGCTTGGTTCCGAACCGGAACAAGGCGGCGGAGGATTTCGAGGCCGCGAAACGCCAAACTTTGTTGCACGGTTCCGCGCTACCGTGCCCGAAGGCGCGCCATCCACACAGCCATACTGGCTGGCGAAACCGCGCACCAAAGATCAATTCGATTGGGATGCCACAATGCCGCAGACTTTGCCGTTCGCTCCGGCGGTTGCGTCGGCTCGTATCGAACTGACTTTGAGCGGCGAACGTGTTGTGCTGACGCAATCGGTCGAATATCGCTTTGCCGACAAAACCTTCGGCGAAATTCGCCGCGAACTGAAAGTCGCTCCGGCGGTGACGCTGACAGTTAATCCGCAACTGCTGGTCATTCCCAGCGAAAGCCAGAATCGCACGCGCGAAATTTCCATCGAAATCACCGATAACGCGCGCCGCACAATCAACGGCGCAGTCAAACTCATTGCTCCGCAAGGCTGGAAAGTCGAAGCCGACGCGCGTCCACTGAATTTCACCAAACAAGGCGAAAAGACTGCGCGCACGTTCAAGGTCACTCCGCCCGCCGGAGCGAACGGCATGTTCGACCTGCAAGCGGTCGCCGAAGAAGGCAGCAAGACTTACGGCAATGGCTACACGGCGATTTCGTATCCGCACATCGAAACGCACTTCCTTTACCGCGAAGCCAAAACCAAAGTTGAAGTTTTCGACGCCAAAGTCGCCGCCAATCTGAAAGTTGGCTACGTGATGGGTAGTGGCGACGATGGTTTGCAAGCTTTGCAACAGCTCGGCGTCAACGTTCACCTGATCAACGCTTCGGAACTGGCGACGGCGGATTTGTCCGGCTACGACACCATCGTGCTCGGCATTCGCGTCTACGAAGTCAACGAAGACGTCATCGCCAACAACAAACGCTTGCTGGAATACGTCTCGAATGGCGGCACGCTGATCGTGCAATACAACAAACAGGAATTCGCCAGCGGCAACTTTGCGCCGTACCCCGTGAAAATGCGCGGCGAACGCGTGACGGACGAAAATGCTCCGGTGACGATATTGGTGCCGGATCACCCGCTGTTCAACTTCCCGAATAAAATTGGCCCCGACGATTGGAAAAACTGGGTACAAGAACGCGGCCTGTACTTCTTGAGCGAATGGGATAGCCATTACACGCCGCTGCTGGCTGCGCCAGATGACACTGGCAAGCTGCTGAACGGAGGCGAACTGGTGGCGCAATACGGCAAAGGCAATTACATCTTCACGGGCTATGCGTGGTTCCGGCAGTTTCCCGTCGGCACACTAGGGGCGTATCGAATGTTTGCGAACATGGTTAGTTACGCGAAAGCTGTGAAGAAATAATGCCCCATCAGTTAGCCCGCATATCCGCAATTGTTTTCGTGGCTCTCAACCCGCGGAGCGGGTGGCCAGCATAAAGCCCGGAGTGAAGCCGAAGGCGGAACTCCGGGAATCGTCACCGGCAAGGCATCCGAGCCTGCAACGCAGCCGACAGACATTGGCTATCGCCACGCTTCGCGGGCTTGTTATATTTTCCTGCCGCTAAACTGGGGCTTACGCCCCAGCCTTTATGCTGTCACCTGCTCCGCAGGTTTGAAGCCAAGCGACCAACTCAGAGGAGCCGTATGAGTGACAAACGTTTTCGCATCGCCTTTTCCTTTGCCGGAGAAAAACGAGACTTCGTGGCCGAAGTCGCCGCCATCCTTGCCAAACAATTCGGCGAAGACAAAATTCTTTACGACCATTACCACAAAGCGGAGTTTGCCAAAGCGCGGCTTGGTCGTTCTTTGCCGAAGCTTTATCACGAAGATTCCGACTTGGTTGTCGTGGTGATTTGTCGAGATTACGGTCAGAAGGAATGGCCAGGCTTGGAATGGGACGCCATCTTCGACCTGATCAAGAAACGACACGAGGAGGAAGTTATGCTCTGCAACTTCGACCGCGCCACAGTCGAAGGGCTTTATTCCGATGCTGGCTTTGCCGAACTCGACAACGAAACGCCGGAGCAAGCTGCCAATTTGATTCTCGAACGGCTGGCCATTAACGAAAACCTGCCCAGAAACCATTACAAAACCGCCGCCAAAAGCGGGAGCCAGCGCGCCGCTATCCCCAACAATTTGCTGCGTTTGCCGTACTTTTTCGGACGGGAAGCGGAACTGAAAAAGATCGCGGATTCTCTGTCCGAAGACGCTCGCGGGTGGGGAGCGTTAATTGATGGGCCGGGAGGAATTGGCAAAACTTCGCTGGCCATTCGTGCGGCGGAGCTTGTCCCGGCGGGACGATTCAACCGGATTATTTTCCTGTCGTCCAAAGAACGCGAATTGACCGCCGACGGTCAACGTTCGTTGGGAAATTTTGTGGTGCCGGGGTATCTGGAAATGCTGAACGCCATCGCCCGCGAATTAGACAAACCCGACATTGCCAAAACCACCGAAGAAGAACGCGCCGAAGCCGTGTTGCGCGCCTTGCGAGGCACGGATGTTTTGTTGCTGCTGGACAATTTGGAAACCCTGCCGGAAAGCGACCGTGACCAGTTGTTCGCCTTTCTAAACCGGCTGCCGCGCGGATGCAGCGCCATAGTCACCAGCCGTCGCCGCTCCGACGCCAGCGCCGTCATCGTCCGGCTAGACAAACTGGATTGGCCTGCCGCGCACGAACTGATTGCCGAACTGGCCAAAAACTACGACCTGCTGCGCCGGGGGAGCGAAGCCGAACGCCGTGCGCTTTACGAAGACACGGGAGGCAATCCGCTGCTGATTCGCTGGATCGCCGGGCAGTTGGGATTGGGGCGATGCCGCACGATTGCCTCCGCGTTGGAATTTCTGCGATCCGCACCAGCGGGAAACAATCCGCTGGAATTCATTTTCGGAGACCTGCTGGACACCTTCACCGCCAACGAAACCAAAGTGCTGGCCGCGCTCAGCTATTTCACCACGCCGATAGATTACAAGTTCATCGCCGAACTTGCCGATCTGAATTTGGCGGCAGCCCAAGGCGCACTGAGTGATCTTTCCAGTCGCGCACTGGTGATAGCCGATTCGGAGGAACGAAATTTTATTCTGACGCCAATGGTTGCCGATTTTTTGCGTAACGCGCGATCAGAAATCATCGCGGAAACAGGAAGCCGACTGGAACATTATGCTTACGCGCTAATCGTAGAGAATAGCTATCAGGAGTTTGATCGCTTCTCGGTGCTTGACGCGGCTTGGCCTGTAGTCTCACGAGCTTTACCGCTACTTATCGCTGGTCAAAATCAGCGGCTCCAAACCATCTGCGATGCACTTCAGAATTTTTTCAACTTCACAGGTCGTTGGGAAGAATGGCTCTCACTTAGTAACCAAGCGGAGGCCAAGGCCTTGTCAGAAAATGACTTCGTAAATGCGGGACGACGCGCTATAGATGCGGCTAACGCTTATACGTTGCGCCGACAAGCAGATAAAGTTCTAGAGGCTGCTAGCCGTGCAGAACAGCACTGGCAAGCAACACACGTTGGTGCCCGTGAGCATTCCATCGCACTTCGACTGAGCGGACATGGCTACAGGCTAAAGAATGACTATGCGGCTGCTACCGCTGCCTATCTTAAATCGCTTAAGCTTCGACGCACCCTATCTACTGAGAGCAGAGAAGTGGCCAATATCCTGAACGATCTCGCAGATATTGAGCGATTTTCTAGCGATTTTGTGGCTGCAGAGCGAGATTATCGTGAAGCGATTCGTATTGCCCGTGCTCTTAATGACGTTGAGGGGTTAGCCAACTTTACAGGTAATTGGGCTGCACTCGCATTAGAGCAAGAAAAATTGGATGAGGCCGAGGCACTAGCCCGTGAGGCGCTACTTCTCTCCGAGAGAGTGAAGCGCCAGGAATTGATTGCCTCCAACTATCATCGCCTTGCCGAAGTTCTCGTGCAGCAAAGGAAATCCACCGAAGCTCTGCCTTACGCCCAACGCGCGGTGGACCTCTTCACTCAGCTTGGCTCACCCAGGCTCGAAGAAGCTCGCGCGACGCTGCGGGAATGTGAAGCCTGACTGTCCGGCTTCGCCAACCGGGAGTAGAGGCTTCTCGCCTGCACCGCATTCGCTTCCCCCGCAGGCAGCGAATGCGCAAGAAAGATTGGTTTTGCGGTATGATGGCCGCAAGTAGGAGGTGAGTTTATGGAAATCAATGTGCAGGAAATTTATCAGCAAACGGTTCGCCCACTGCCGGAACGCGAGCGGTTGACGTTGGCAACGCTGATTCTTCAAGACATTTCTCAGGCTCCGCCTGTTGATCGTCCTAAACGAAAAGGCGCGCTGAAGGAACTATTCGGCACGGGAATAGGCTTCGATGCCAATGGCTCTGACAATGAGTTGATTGATCGTGACCTGGCGCGCGCTTACGCAAACGATTTCGACAGGCAAGATTGAGGTAGCCAATGTTAATTGATACATCTGGCTTTTTTGCTTTGTATAGCCAAAGCGACAAGAACCGTGACGCGGCTTCGGAGTTGTTCGAACTTTCATGGCGGAAGGTGACGACCAATTACATTTTGGCTGAATACGTCGCATTGGGATTGGTGCGAGGATTGTCTCGCAAAAGCGTACTGGCATT
>CAZXHW010000104.1:0-14002 GCA_964639915.1 uncultured Heliomicrobium sp. | reverse complement strand
GCTGAAGATGGAAAAGTCATTGACTGGTATCTGGTGGCTGATTGGGGCGGTTCATTTGGCAAAATGGGCGGCTTCACGTCGCACACGAAGTGGGATCTGGACGATTACAACCGTCAGGCGTTTTTGGACGGCGTTTCAGGCGGGCAGGTCAAATTGCATTACAGCGGCAAAATGAGCAGCGCGCTGAAAAATGTGCCGCTTGATCACGCGCGCTGGTTTGCAGGCATTCTTGGCCAATTGACCGACGCGCAAATTCGAGACGCCTTTAGCGCCGCTGGCGCTTCACCCGCTGAAACCGAAGGCTTTTCGCGCCGAATCCGTCAGAAAATCAACGAACTGAAATCTGCAACAGGAAGATAAACCACGTATGAAGGCGGAATGGTGAATGATGATTTGGACCGAGGAATCATCATTCATCATTCCGCCTTCATCGTTTCCAGAAAAAAGTGCGAGTTATTATTCAACCACGCGACGGGATTGAACCGTTGCTGGAAGGCATCAACCAAGCCCAGGAAAGCATAGAAATTGTCATTTACAGGCTTGATCGGCTTGAAATAGAACAGGCGCTGGTTGTTGCCGCCGCGAGAGGTGTTCGCGTGCATGCGCTGATCACCTACACCAACAAAGAAGACCTGAAAGAAATCAAGCGGCTGGAAAAACGGCTCTCTGAACGCAAAGTCAAAGTTACGCGCACTGCTGAAGACCTGGTCCGCTATCACAGCAAAGTGATGATCATAGATCGCCGGCAGCTTTTCCTGCTGACGTTCAATTTCACGTTTCTGGACATCCATCACAGCCGCAGCTTCGGTATCATCACTGAAGACGAACAATTGGTCACTCAAGCCGTCCGCCTGTTCAATGCCGATGTGGCGCGAAAAAAATCTCCCAAAGTCGAAGCCGAAAATTTTGTCATTAGTCCCATCAACGCGCGAAAAAAACTCAGCGCCTTTATTCTCGGCGCTGAAAAACAACTGCTGATTTACGATGGTAAACTGAATGACGCACAGATGCTCAAGCACCTGGAAAATCGCGCGAAAGCGGGCGTTGATATCAAAGTCATCGGCGCAAGCAGCAGGCCAATTAAAGGCATTAACGTTCGTCCTATGCCAATCATACGTTTGCACACTCAAGCAATCGTTCGCGACGGCAAAGAGGTCTTTTTTGGCAGCCAGAGTTTGCGAAAAGTCGAACTAGACCAGCGCCGCGAAATCGGATTGATCACGGACAACAAAGAAGCCATCAAAAGTTTTTACCTGATTTTCGAAATGGACTGGGGCGACCTGGTCAAAGATTTAACGGAGGAGGGTTCGCAATGAAAAACATATTTTCCAAAATCAGCGCGTTATTTGCGGCAACAATTCTCGCCGCATTACTTTCCGTATTCAGTCTGGCGCAGGATTCCCCGGCCAAGCCACCAGTCATTTTTGCCGTGATGGGTGACACCGGCAGTGGGGATAATGCACAGCGAGCCGTCGCCAACCAAATGGTGAAACAGCGAGAGAAAACGCCGTTCGAGTTTGTCCTGATGCTCGGCGACAACATTTACGAAAAAGGCGAAAAGGAAAAAATCGGGACGCATTTTGAACAGCCCTACAAAGACTTGCTTTCCGCCGATGTGAAGTTTTATGCCTCACTGGGCAATCACGACATCATCAAGGGCCTGGAGTTTCAAACCACATACAAAAATTTCAACATGGGTGCGAAGCGTTATTACAACTTCACCAAAGGCGACAAAGAAAATCAGGTGGAGTTTTTTGCTCTGGACACAAACTTGATGGACGCCACACAGCTCAAATGGCTGGAAGAGAAACTGAAAGATTCCAAAGCGAAATGGAAAGTCGCCTTTTGCCACCATTCGATTTATTCGTCGTCCAATATGCACAGCGAATACAAAGGGCTGCGTTCGCAATTAGAACCACTGTATGTCAAATACGGTGTCAACGCGGTTTTTGCCGGCCACGCTCATAGTTACGAACGCGTCAAGCCGCAAAAAGGCGTCCACTACTTCACCGAAGGCGCCAGTGGCGAAATCAAGCGACGTTCGTTGAACCGCAAATCGCCCTTGATGGCAGCCGGAGAAGATATGGTTAACTCCTTCCTGATTGTTCAAGTGACAGAAAGTGATATGAAAGTCGAAGCGATTGCCGCCGACGGCAAATCAATTGACACTTATACGATCAAGAAATAAGACCCTTTCAGAAACAAAAACGCCGCTGACTTTTTGCCAGCGGCGTTTTTGTTTCTTTATTCCGTTTACTGATCAATTACCACCTGCGACCACCATACTGGCGATAGCCTTCGAAATAGCCTTTGCGGAAACCATCGCGATACGAAGAGTTACCTTTACGATAGTGGCTGGAATTGTTTGGATCGGACCGGCGACGTTCACGCAAGTCTTCCTGTCCTCTATCCAATCCATCGCGGAATCCTTTTTCATAATCCCGGTTGTTGTTTCCGCGATTGTCCCAACGATCATCACGACGGTTATCCCGGCGATCCCAACGGTCATCACGCCTGTCATCGCGACGGTTGTCACGGCGATCTTCCCAACGATCATTGCGGCGGTTTTGACCCCAAGGCCATTGAGCCTGAACGGAAGCCTGGCTCGACAAACAGCCAGTCACGACAAATCCCAACGCAAGAGTTAAAGCAATAACAGTTTTCTTCAAGTTCATATTTATCCACCTGAGTCCATCAGAGTGCGGAACTGCAACTGATACCAGGTCTCCTTTCGTCCGACTCAATAGCATTTGGCAGGCCACAAAGCTTGGCAAGCCACAAAATCCTCTAAATACCTCTTTCTAAAGAACTAAACGTGATTACAGCTCGACAGCAAAAAGATTTATTACCTACACCTAAGTTCACAACCGCCCCAAATCGTGTGAGCACAAAACAATATGGAATTATCACAAGGTGAAGTTGAAAGTTAGGATTCCCAGGACTTTAATTGCCCTGCCATTGACTATGGTAGGTTTGAAACGCCATTGCTTGGCAGCCGCTTCCGCAGCACTTCTCAGCTCATTCGGCCCACTGACAGACACAGCTTTTGTCACGGTGCCAATCTGGTCAATCCATACCTGCACCAATACCGAGCCGCGAATCCGATTGCTTTTCGCCAGCATCGGATATTCTGGAGCCACCTTTAGGATGGCGAATCCCTTCAGAATGTTAGGTTCTACGGTTTGGGGTTTTGGTTGATCGGGCAGTGCGTCATAAATCGCTCTGGCACGAGCTTCATATTCTTCCGCTTCTTTCTTCTTATTGGCCAAGCTCAAAAACATCGCGTATTTGGCTAACGATTCGGCAAAATCGGGATGGTTTGCTCTAACTTCTTTTTCTTTGATCGGAAGCAGCCGTTTGAAATAAGCGATAGACTGACCGAGATTACCGTCCCCTTGGTAAAGCAGCGCCAGATCATTGAGCGTTTGCGTCAGTTCTTTGCTTTCCGCTCCAAAGGCTGCTTCGCGGATTTGCAGATTGCGCTTCATTGCGTCAATGGCTCCTCCAACCTTGTTGTCCTGAAGCCTTTCCCATCCAAGTCTGGTCAAGTTGTCGCCTAGCTTAATGCTGGATGAACCATACAAAGTCTCTTCGGCTTTCAGCACGCGTTCCCGAACGCCAACCGCATCGCCGTATTTGTTCAACTCAGTGTAGATCGAAGCGAGGTTTTTCAATGATGCAATTGTCTTTTCGTTGGCCAAACCGAGCGATTTCTCTCTCAGCTCAACAACTTGTTTGGCCATCGGCAAAGCTTCCTGGAATTTCTTTTCGTGGAAAAGCTGAGCGACTTGGGTGTGCAGCTTGTCAGTTTCGACTACTTCCTGCGACTGAGTAACTTGCGCGTCAACAGATTTTCCCTGACGAGCAAGGCCAGGAAAATTCAGGCATAAAGTTGTTAACACCATCACTAAAGCAAAATCTGGCCTGAGAGTTAGGCTTGGTCGAAGTTTCATAGTTTGGCCTCTTTATTGGCTTTCGAGTTTCTAGATATTGATATTGCTTATCGTGGAATCTAGCAGGACGATTTTTACCCTAAGTCCGATGCACTAGGCAAATTTTGAATCCCTTTTGCTGCGCGAATCGCGCGAACGACGGCTTGCGCCATGGCTTCGGCGGCGAGCGCGCCGATCAAGGTCACATTGGCAGGTTTTGTCGAAGCCGATTTGCCGGTGGCGACAGCAAAGATGGTGTCTCCGTCGAACATTGTATGAGCGGGGTTAATTGTTCGTGCCAAACCATCGTGAGCCATTTCCGCGACTTTTTGAGCTTGAGCTTTGTCGAGTTTGGCGTCCGTGGCAATCAAGCCAATGGTTGTGTTTGTTCCGCCGAGCATAGGCGGCAAAGCTTCGCCACGAAGAATCCCCGCCATCGTGCCAGCCAGCTTTTTGCCATCGGCGGTGCGCGCTCCAGCGATCAGCTTGCCGGTTGTGGGGTCAATGACATCTCCGACTGCGTTGACCGCAACAATGGCTCCGACAGTCAAACCTGTAAGCTTGATTGAAGCCGTACCGATGCCGCCTTTCATTGCGCGTTTACCGCCAAACATTTTTCCGACTGTAGCACCCGCGCCTGCGCCAACGTTCCCTTCAGCAGGTGGATTGGCTGTGGCGGCTTTGCAGGCTTTATAACCCGCTTCTGCGTCGGGACGGATTTTGGCGTCGCCGACTCCTAGATCAAACAGAATAGCAGCAGGAACAATCGGCACCTTCGCGACGCCAACATCGTAGCCAATTCCCCGCTCTTCCAGATAGCGGACGACACCGGTCGCCGTTTCCAAACCGAAAGCGCTGCCGCCGCTGAGCACAATGGCGTGAACTTGCTGCACCAGATTTTTTGGATCAAGCAAATCCGTTTCTCGCGTGCCAGGCGCTGACCCACGAACGTCCACTCCGCCGGTTGCGCCGTCTTCGCACAGAATTACTGTGCAACCCGTCGGTCGGCGTGAATCAGTGAAGTGACCAACCTTGATTCCGGCGACATCCGTGATCGAACTTTTTGCGGTTGCTTGAACAGGATTTGTCATTGCGAATACTCCTTGATCGCCAAGCAGCGTAATCGAAGCGGCGACGCCACTTTGCAAAATTTCCCTGCGAGTGGGTTTGGATTTTTTAGGCATAGTTTAGGCCTCACCGAAAAGCCCTCTCTTACGGTCGGGCTACTGTCACAAATCAAAAAGGCGGTTTCAGCCTGATTGCCGAACCGCCTTTTTTGTTTTTGTTGTTGATCAACTCACGGCTGATCGTCAATGAACCGTTCAGCCACGATTTTCCCAACCGCTTTGTTTGTAAACGCCGTCAACGACGATCACCGGAACGGTTGGATCATTGTCGGAATAGGCAAACATTTCTTTACGGTAAGCCGGGTCGTCCTGCGCATTGCGCTCCTCGAAAGCAATTCCTTGGGCCTTATGCCAAGCCATCGCTTTTGCGCAGTAAGGGCAGCCAGGTTTGGTGTAAATGATGACGCTGCTCATAAACCGATACCTCTAAGTTTATCGTTGATCAATCGGAACATATTTCAGATCCATTTCGCCCAGATACTCAGAGCGCGGACGGATCAGTTTGTTGTTGCCAAGCTGTTCCAGCACGTGAGCTGTCCAACCGCTGATGCGGCTAACGGCAAAAATCGGCGTGTACAGGTCAACCGGGATGCCCAGCATGTAGTAAGTCGAAGCCGAGTAGAAATCCACATTGGCGCGAATCTTCTTGCCCTTCTTATCCATTTCCGCAACGACAATGTCTTCGATACGCTTGGACATATCGAACCATTTTGTGTCGCCCTGGCGCTTGCCTGTGGCTTCGGACATGCGGCGCAAATGGGTGGCGCGCGGGTCTTCGGTCTGGTACACGGCGTGACCAATACCCATGATTTTTTCGCCCTTGGCAAATTTGTTGGCGACGTATTCGTCCACTTTTTCCAGTGAACCGATTTCGAGCAGCATCTTCATTACCTGCTCGTTGGCTCCACCATGAAGCGGGCCTGATAAAGCGCCAATCGCGGAAGTCGTTGCGGCATAAATATCTGCCAAAGTTCCGGCGGTAACGCGCGCGGCAAACTTCGAAGCGTTGAACTCGTGATCGGCGTGGAGAATCAGGGCGATGTCCAGAGCTTTCGTCTCTACATCTGAAGGTTCTTTCCCATTCAACAGATAAAGAAAGTTTCCGGCATGTGACAATTCCGGTTTCGGATCAAGAGGTTCCTTGCCGTTGCGAATGCGATCAATCGCCGCAACTACTGTGGCCATTTGAGCCGTCAAACGAATCGCCTGACGCTTACGCGCTTCAGGAGAGTTGTTGCCTTTATCGGGATCAAAGAACGATAAAGCCGAAACAGCCGTCCGAAGGGAATCCATCGGTACGGCTGTTTTGGGAAACGATTTGATCAGGGAAATGATCTCTGCCGGAAGAGCGCGATTTGCCGCAAGCTGTTTATTCAGATCGTCCAGCTCGGCTTTATTTGGCAAACGCCCATTCCAAAGCAGAAAGACCACTTCTTCAAAATTTGAGTTTTCGGCCAACTGATGAATATCGTAGCCGCCATAAATCAAAATCCCTTTTTCGCCGTCTATGAAGCAGATGCTGCTCGGTGCGGCGACCACGTCGCGCAATCCGGCTCCTGCTGATGGTGCTGCTTTACTCATATTTTTATTCCTAAGCTTATTTAGAATTTTGGCCATTCAGGCCTATTAGTTTCAGCATTGCTTCAACAACTACGCTGCAGGTTTTGGCGCAGGAGGCGGCAAGTCCTTGGCTTCGACTTGCGATTGAAAACCGCAGCGAGCGTGCGCGCCATCGCAAAAAGGTTTGTTCGCGCTTTGACCGCAACGACACAAACCAATCACTGACCGTCCGCCAAGCCCAAACAGTTTGCCACTGGCGTCGTAAATTTCTACTTCTCCTTCAATCCGCAGCGAACCATTGTTGTTGACCGTAATCTTGGTTGCCATTAAATGAATTCCTTATTGAAACCACGTTTGATTCACCTGCTTAGCCCGGCAGCGCGATAATGTCTGCCGGGCAAAAGCACACTTAAGCCTGAGAGCAAAAACTATTTGCCCTTTTTCGAAGCCTTGATCGGGTTCAGAGCGCGCGGCGCACGTTCTTTGGCCAATTGATCGGCGTAGGCTTTGCAATCGTGGTTTTCGGATTTGTCCTTGACCCATCCATCAACATCAATCGAGTGATGCAAGGACGCAAAAATTGGGAATTTGTGCTGACATTTTGCGCAAAAAATGTTGTAGCGTTTCACTGTTGCCATAATTTGAATACTCCAGAATTGAAATTGATTTGCTCTTTGAGCTTCTAAAAGCTGATTTGCTTGCAGACGCCAATAATTCCAGTCGGCGAGCACAAAGCAAAGATACGAGTATACACAACGAATTGCGTTTCGCCAGTCGGGAGCAAACTTTTGGATTCGGTTTTGCCCCTGGATTAGCTTTGCACGCCCAATTCTATCCAGCGCTGTTCTGCTTGTGATTGCAAGACAGCATCAATGACTTCCTGACACCGTAACCCATCCGCAAATGTGGCGGCATGCGCGATTTCAGTTCGCCCTTCGCGCATTGCCTGCACCGTTTCGCGCGCCAGGTGATAAAACGACCGCGCCCAGATATTGTCCGGAATTACGGAAATCTCTCTAGCACGATCTGCAAGCGACATTTCTTCAAATGGATGATTGTATCCGATGGCTCCCAGCAACACCTCTTCGCCATCCAGAACCAGCGTGCCGTTGCTGCCAACAGCAGTAACCTGATTTTTGCCGCCACTGGCATACAGCGCCGATAGTTGAACAATGGCGTGCGACGTGCGCTCATCCTGCGACTTCAAACGAACAAGAAACGAACAATAATCATCCGTTTCATTCGGCTTCATTTCTCCGGTTTTGGCATCCTTGCGCTCAGGAACCATTGTAGCCACGGTGCTGCAAACCGCTTCAATCTCGCCAAACGTCCACCGCAAGGCGTCTATTGCGTGCGATCCTAACGCGCCCAATAAACCGCCGCCGGCAGATTTTTGTGACCACCAATTCCAGGGGCGTTGGGCTGAATGCCGGAATCCGGAAGCAATCGTGATGTTGACGTGATAGAGATCGCCCAGAAAACCGCTATCCACCAATTCCTTCATTCGACGCCAGGTCGGATTGAAGCGAAGTTCGTGGTCAATGATTGAAAGCTGATCCGGCTTTGCCTCGGCCAACGCCATCATCTCTCGCGCCTCATCGGCATTCATGGCCATGGGCTTTTCGCAAATGACATGCTTTCCTGAGTTGAGAGCGGCAATGGTGATGGGATGGTGAAGATAGGGGGGAGCAGAAATCACAACCAGTGAGACTTCTTCCAAAGCCAACAACTGTTCATAACTTTCACAGGCATGAGCGATCTTGTATTCCGAAGCAACTTTGACTGCATTTTCATGATGCCCGCTGCACACAGCCACCAACTCTGCGCCATCGCACAATTGGAAAGCTGGAGCCTGCGCGGTTCGCGCAAAACCGGTGCCGATTAATCCAATTCCGATCTTTTCCTGCTTCATTACTATTCTTTGCCCAAATACCGGAGGTTGCCTGCATTCGTCCACTGAAGATATGTCATTTTACACATCAACCGCCGAATGCAAAATAACCCCATTATTTTCTCAACGCGATTGATGCAGATGCAGGCAAAGTTGGGATGAGGGATGAATGCTCTAGCGGCTCGAAAGCTACGTGCTATAATCCGCGCGCATTTGTCGGCAGTAACGATTCGTTCTACATCAACAAACCAAATACGCTTTGTCGCGCGGTATATCCGTTCGATGATTCGGACGACGTGGGCAACAGCGCATTGCTCTGACGTTAGGATTAACCGATCAAGGAGGATTTATGATTGAGAAACCTGGTTTGAAAGATGATTTGGCAGTTGGCCAAAATGAAAATAATGATCTGTCACCTGCTTCGTATTTTGCTCCACAAAGCGAAGGATATGGAGATCACTCTTTACAGTTTGGAGATGACGATCGCGATCCTTGGGATTACGACGATTATCGCGATGAAGACGAAGACGACGAAGACGATGATTATTTGAAAGACGAAGACGACGATCTCGAAAGCGGCGCAACTAAAGACTCGCTCGATGATGACGACGAAGAAGAGGATGACGATGAAGATTCCAAAGTCGTCAGCCCGCCTTTCTCCGTTCAAGCAGATGAAGAAGAGGCTGTAGACGAAGATGAGGAATTAGAAACGGAGATTCCGCTTACACAAGTGAATGCATTCGAAGAAATTGAAGTGGAAACCGACAACGAACCGACTTCCGTTGTTGTGACCGAAGTATTGGAGCCTGTTCCGACGATAGCTCCTGTGGTGATTGATACCGCTCCGACAACTTCTGCTCCGCTATCCAGGAAACCAACGAAAAAGGCGGCAAAAAAAGCTGCCAAGAAGGCGGCGAAAAAAGCCGCGAAATCTGCAAAGAAAACGGCAAAGAAAGCTGTCAAATCAGCAGTAAAGGCCGCCAAGAAAGCTGCCAAAACAGCGAAGAAAGCTGCCAAGCCAACTAAGTTGGCGAAAAAGGCGGCAAAACCAACCTCAAAGAAAGGAGGAAAGAAACCCGTGCCAACAAAGAAAGCTGCAAAGAAAGCTCCGGCTAAGAAAGCGGCAACAAAGGCTCCGGCTAAAAAGGCTGCAAAGAAAGCTCCGGCTAAGAAAGCTGCCACAAAAGCTCCGGCAAAGAAGGCAGCGAAGAAAGCTCCAGAGAAGAAGGCCGCCAAGAAGAAGTAACTTTGGCATTTTCAGCGAGAAAGTCATTTTTGTCTTTCTCGCTTTAGTTCAAACAAAGAGGGCGCAGTTGTTAGATTCTGACAACTGCGCCCTCTTTGTTTTCTGAGAACCTGGCTGGGCTCCTAGCTTCCGCCGCTTTTTCGTTGAAATAACTCAACCGCCAGTTTTATAGCGACTTTCATGCTCGAAGGGTCTGCTTTGCCCTGCCCTGCAATATCGAAAGCGGTTCCGTGATCAACGGAAGTCCTTATGAATGGCAACCCCAGGGTGACATTCACCGCTTCACCAAACGAAAAACATTTCACGGGTATCAATCCCTGGTCGTGATAGCAAGAAATTACCAAGTCGAATTCCCCTCTGGAGGCTCGCAAAAACACTGTGTCACCCGAATGCGGACCGCTGACCTCTATCCCGTCAAGCTCACGACAGCTTTCAATTGCCGGAATCATTTCCGAAGCTTCCTCAATGCCAAACAGCGTGCCTTCTCCCCCGTGAGGATTCAGCGCTGCAACCGCGATCCGCGGACGTTCAAAACCCAGGCTCACCAATTCCCGATGCACTAGACGGATCAGCTTTTCCAGGCTGGATTTTTTGACGTAGCTGGAAACTTCACTAAGCGGGACATGCGTTGTCAGCAATGACACCCTGAGCGCAGGCGCAATAAATGTCATGGCGAATTCATCAGTATGGGTTAGAGCAGCAAGGAATTCCGTATGCCCAGGATAGGGATAACCGGCAAGATAGAGCGAGCGTTTGTTGATTGGCGCAGTTGTGATGGCATCAAGTTGGCCCAACCCACAAAGCACAACGGCGGCCTCAATAAATTCAGCCGCCGCCTTACCACATTCAGCTTGTTCCGTTCCCATCTCAATGGAACCGGAAACATTGGCCAGATTGTAAACCACGGGCGAATCCAGATTCTCTGGCCAGGATTCTCCCTTGTTGATGACGTCTAACCCGCGCGATAAATTGAAAATGCGCGCCCAGTGCATTAAGTACTGGGCGTCACCAATCAATACCGGCGTGCAAACGGCTAACACGTCCTCGTCCGCAATAGCTTTTAGCGAGATTTCAGGCCCAATCCCTGCCGGATCGCCAATCGTGATTCCTATGCGAGGCTTGCGCCTTGCCGCCGCATCAGAGCTTTTGGGACTTACCAAATCAGCCATAGTTGAGACCTCTATGGTTCAAGGCCTCGAAACGAAGCAGCTATTCATCATCGTCCGAATCGTCATATACGTTGTCGTCGTCATCGTCGTCTTCATCACGAACATTTGGCTCGCCCTTGCCCTTCGACGCTTTGACCGACTCGTCCTTGTACATGTATTTGATGTTATGTTTTAGAACGAGCAGGTTTGGCCCTTCGTCACGATGCAGCTTGATACTGTTTTTATCGTACCATTCAATGATTCCATGCAACGCCTCATTGTCCTGCAAAACAATGACCATCGGCGTATGAGCATCCATCTGCTTTTTATAGTAAAAGCTTTCGGCATTGGTCTGCTCAGGTGGGATCTTCTTTTTGGACTGAGCCTGCTGCGCATGTGCCTGCGGAGCGTGACGCTGTTGAGGTTGCGGGGGCGGTTCGGCCCGACGCACCTGTTGTTGGTGATATTCTCTTTCTTTGACCTCAGCCAAAGTTGTGCGAATCAGTTTGCGGTTCACTTTCTTTCTCCTCCAAAAGTGGCTTAAAAAGCAGTCTGACTATCTGCCTCCAAAAATTAGAGTCTCAGTGATGAGCCAACCATTGATTGTTGTAGCAGTTTTTCCGCTCAGATTTTTCCGGCAATTAGCACAGCCGAAGTAGGCGCAATATCGCCAGAGGGTGACGCTCAATCAAAAGACAAGATTGAGAATAAGGTGTCATTGCCTCCGAATCTTCTTCTTCGGAGATGAGAATTTTCCCCACTATGAAGATCAACGTAGGAACTTTGCGGGAATCTACAACGGCGCTTGAAGTGTTTTAGCGCCTCAGCGATCACAGCTCATTACTGATGCTCAGTGATGGTCCGATGCTACCCTATGAATTCCGGAGGCGCAAGCCGGACGCCGCCCCCGATTAAAGCGATTGAAAAATTTGCAGGCTTGCTTTTGAAAGAGCTCAGGCAATTGACGCCTTTACCGCAGTGGGCTAAATTCCCGGCGTTTTACTCAGCCGAATTTTGCAGTTTTACGGTGATAGCCGAAGCCGTAACCCGACTACCACTTAACGTACACGTCTCTGGGGGAACCATGAAAAAATCACTCTTGTCGCTCTTCGACGTACTGACCGAAGAATACAAGCACCAGGTTGTCGAACAAAAGTTCGATGAAAATACTGAAAAGCAGTTCGAACAAAAACGCGAAGGACATGCCGCGCGATTTTCCCATCTGGATGAGGAAGAGCGAAGCAAGAAAGTGGATGAGGCGCTGGTTGCGGATTTTTATGAGTGGCTACACAAGCATGGCGACAAACGCGCGGCAATTTGTTTTTCCGGCGGTGGCATTCGCAGCGCCACGTTTGCACTGGGCGTGTTGCAAGGTCTGGCACAATCCGGGGTCAAGCTGGGTCAGTTTCATTTTCTTTCTACGGTTTCCGGTGGCGGATACATTGGCAGTTGGCTGTCAGCGTGGATTCATCGCCAGGGAATGGGCCGGGTTCAAAATGGATTGGCTGGCGAGACAGAGGAAGAGCCGGAGCCGGAAACCATCCGCCATCTGCGCAGTTACAGCCGATATATGAGCCCCAGCTTCAGCCTGCTTTCAGCCGATACCTGGTCGTTGGTCGGGATTTATCTGCGAAATCTGCTGCTGAACTGGTCAGTCTTAATCCCCTTGATTCTGGGTGGATTGGCGATTCCGCGGCTGGCGATGTCGTTGGTCGCTTGGGAAAATCCTCCTCAATGGCTGCCCGGCGCGGCCTTACTGACCAGTTTGCTGCTGGGCGGTTGGGCGACTGGATACATCATCATCAATCGGCCCAGCCTGAGCGGACAATTGACAGGCCGACGAGGCGTTGCATCGCCTTACCGTAGAGAAAGTTGGTTTTTGGTTCTTTGCCTGTTACCGCTATGGCTTTCGGCAATTGCGGCAAGTGGGTTTTGGGCTTGGTCATTGAATTTGAATGATGGGGCTTCAACCAATGTAGCGGCCATTGCTGTCTCAGGATTGAGTTGGTGGACAGGCCAGCCGTGGTTTCCAACCTGGCTGATGAATTGGCCAACGTTGCTTTACTTTGCCTCGTTCGGAGCACTGTTTCACTTAATGGGGTTTGCGTTTTCCCGCCTCTGGGTGCGCGATATAGGCAAACTGGATCTGGCTTACAGTGTGATTACCGGATTCATGGGCGGCGCATGCCTGTATCTGATGACAACGAGTTTTTTCAGTTCCCCAATCAAAGGCAGCGCCTCTGCGCCCACTGCCGCCGCGCTATTCACCTGTTTCGCTGCTCCTGTTTTCCTGCTGACCTTTCTGCTGGCGGGAACGCTGTATGTAGGCTTGGCAAGCTACATCACCAGTGATTCCGACCGCGAATGGCTGGCACGAGCGGGCGGATGGATGCTGATTGCAATTGTTGTCTGGGGCGCAGTCAGTGCGCTGGTGATTCTGGCTCCGCAGGCGTTGCTGTCCGAAAACGATTACTGGGGCACAAAGATGAAGTCGCTGCTGACTTCGCTTGGCGTCGGTTCCGGCTTATTCACCATCTTCGGCGGCAAAAGCGATGAAACCGCCGCCAAAAAAAGTGGAGATAGCAAAAAGAAGGAAGATAAAACCTTGACCGCGATGTCAGTGGATATTGGCCTGGCGCTTGCCGGCCCATTATTTGCCGCCTTTATCCTGATAACTCTGTCTCTTTTGTCTACGCTGGGAATTGCGCTGCTGTGCTCAAAGCTCAGCTTAATTGATTCGTCCGGCCACTGGTGGCGCTTCTTTTTTCAGTTTGGAACCGAGTCGAAAGCATTTTTCAGCGGGTTAAGCTCCGGAAGCCTAGGGCAACACCTGTTTGGCGATGGAGCGCTGTTCCACTGGCAAGCGCTTTTTCACACACCGTCACGAACTGTTGTCTGGGCGACCTTGGCTGTAGTCAGCTTAGGAGTATTGATGGGATTTTTTGTCAACATCAACGGCTTCTCGCTTCATGCGGCATATCGTGACCGGCTGGTGCGCGCGTACCTTGGCGCTTCGCGCAGCAGCCGTGACCGTTCACCCAATCCCTTCACTGGACTGGACGAACATGACAACCTGCAAATCCACGAACTGACAACTG